>NZ_JAMXSJ010000003.1:0-170005 GCF_024124725.1 Halomonas sp. Ps84H-12
TCACGGCTTGGAGAGTAGAATTGCTCATGGCGTATCCGTCCTATGTTGGTTGTGATCTGGCGAGATCAATCAACAGGATACGCCACCCTCTCTACTGCCCTCCATACACAAGAACTGAGCTTAACTCCCAGCGGCTAAACCTGAGCCGTATGATCCTGCAAATAATTCTGAAGTGTTGGCGATCCTGCGCCGCCAAGGGATACGCTGCTGAGTTAAACCCCATGAGAGGGTGATAAAAGTTGACATCTAAGCCCTGGCAACCGCTGGGGCTTTTTGCTGATGGCAAGGTTGAGGCGAGGGTAAACGCCGCAAGGTACTTTGGGAGCAGCGGCATCCAGATTCGGAAGAAAATCAGGCGGGACAACTTGTCCCACCTGAAATTGGCTATAAGAAGCCGCCCAAACAAGAGAAAGCCTTCGCTGCCGACACCGCCGAGCGCACGCGGGAGAGAAGGTTTTTCCAACATCGGTTACGCTCAAGCGCGTGTGGTTTCCAATTAGGTTTCCAGCATAAGTTTCCATTTTGGCATTCACCAAAAACGCAACGGTAAAGGCAACAAAACGCAACACTTATGGAGAGGCGCAACGGCTTGTCAAACTGCCCCTAAAAACGCGGAAATTCCAGACGGTTGTCACCTATATGTCACCTAGAACGTTAGGCAACAAAAAACGGCCACCGCGTGATTCGCTAAGTGACCGTTTTATATGTCTTTTTTGGTCGGAGTGACAGGATTCGAACCTGCGACCTTTGCAACCCCATTGCAACGCGCTACCAAGCTGCGCCACACTCCGATGTCTGTTTGGCATTTGCCTCAAGACGGTGCGTATACTAGCGTTTTATACGCCAAATGAAAAGCACTTTTTGCGCTTTCTTTTCAATCGCTTGCCACTAAGCGTGGTCGGCTGCTTTTAATAAGGACGCCATGGCGTCGTAAACCTTAGGGGTAGTTACTAGCAACTGCTCCGGGTAGAGGTCTGCCGGTACACCGTCAGGCACCTCGCTTAAATGCCCCACCCGCGCGCCTGCTTCACGAGCAATGACCCAACCCGCCACAAAATCCCAGGGCGATACGCTTTCGTAGTAAGCATCTAAACGGCCGCAGGCCACATCACACAAATCCAGCGCCGCTGAACCATTACGCCGGACATCCTGACAGCCTGTGAGTACTGCTTCTAAGCGTGGCAGAAGTTTTTTACGCTGCTCTTTTTGATAGGGAAAGCCGGTACCTACCAGCGTGCTTTCAAGGGTCTCAGCGCCGCTCGGCTGAATCGGCTGCTGATTGCAGAATGCGCCTAGGCCCTCTGCTGCACTAAAGGTTTCACCTAAAAACGGCGCATGTATCACGCCTACTTTACCTACCCCCTGCTCCATCCAGCCGATTGATACCGCCACATGGCGCAGGCCCTGGGCAAAATTAACGGTGCCATCAATCGGATCCACAACCCAGAGCTGCTCGGCGGGGGTATGCAGCGCATGCTCCGGGCTTAGCTCCTCGCTTAACCTTGCTTCCTCTGGGAAGCGCTCCTCCAGGCGCCGACTAATGAGCGTGTCGACGGCAACGTCCACATCAGTAACTAGCTCGATCCCTCCTTTCAGCCGCTGGCTAAACCCTTGCTGCTCTCGGGCATTACGAATCATCTGCCCAGCCTCTTCGGCAATCTCTACGGCCAGTGCCAGCCGCGCTTCCAGGGTATAAACCGCCATATTCGCTCCTCAGTGGGGTGTTTGTTGTTTCTCAGCATAAGCGTTGGTCCATGGCATTACCATAACGCCCCAACACATGGGAACGGCTTAGCGCAAAGCATCCACCAACACATCGACCACCACACGGGTGGCGGCTTCAATTAACACCACATCAGCGCCAACACGCTCCCACTCGTATCCTGGGTAACGGGGCAGCTCATGGGCAATGGGGCCGTCAAAGCGCTTGGCAATGCCGGGTGGCAAAGGTTTACCCCGCTCTAAATTGCGCTGGATGCCAGGAGGCAGTGGTTCCGCACGGGGGGCATCGTGACGGCGCAGCAAGCGCAACAGTTCGCGCTCGTTAATGCGCGGCAAATCCACATAACCCTTGCTAAGGGAACGGCGCGAATCGCTTTCGTAGCGACCCTCACCACCTCGGTAGCGCTCTGGCTGGGAAGCGTTATCCCGAGCGCCGTGGGCTGGCGCATGGGCGGGCTGGGCCAACGCGGCACTGCTTAGTATAAGCGCGGTAGCGCCGATCAAGAGTTGATGTAGTAAACGGCTCATAAAAAAAGCTCCACTGTGGTCAGGGAGCTTTAGTGTAGGTAACAAATAAGCAGGCAGTGTGGAAGGGGCTAGCTCGTTACTTTTACCCACGCACCATCCTGCTGTCTATCATATATTCCTGCACCACTATTATTAGCTTTGTATACATCGCTGAACCCTACGCACCACATAGTCACTGTGGCACAGCAACCGCTGCCAGTACGCCTAACACCGCTACCACCAGTTCAATCAGCGTAAAGCTGCGCTCACTTTTGGCCACGACTGGTCTCTCCCATCAAAAAAGGGGCCAGAAGGCCCCTTTAATTTTGCAAAATATTACTCTCTACAAGCAGTAGGTAAGTATGTTGCGTTTAGCCCTGTACACCGCCATCCGGAAATCTGTCCACCAGCGGAAGAAGACGCGTCACTCACGGCTGCCGGACTTCCATTAATCAGAGGTGTAAATACAATCGTTTCCCCCTCGTGGACCCCTGCATCAAACTCGACACTGTAGGCACCGTTTTGAGTGCCATTTAATGAAACTTCTCCAATATACTGGCCATCAAGAGCACCAGCAGAACCTTGGTTGAAGTTAGCGCTTCCGCCAGAAGAGGTGTAGCCGAGAAAAGAACCATTTTCAGCGTAATAAACAGCAATATCTGTTCTTATGCCTGCTGTTGCGGTAAACGCTTCTGCGGCTTGAGCACGTCCCACATAGTTCTGATACTGCGGCACGGCGATGGATGCCAATACGCCAATAATCGCGACGACGATCATCAGCTCAATCAGCGTGAAACCGCCCTGCTTGAGATTGCGAAACACATTTTTTGCAGTTGTTTGCATCTAAAAATCTCCTTGGAGATTTTGCTTGGCAGGTATTGCCAAGCAAAATTAATATACATTAGTTACACTAACTTACGCACAGTGTTTTTTCAACTACATTTGGCCCACTACTTCGTTCATTTGTACGAACGCGTGCGCTTAGAAAAGCGTGGTGCCGCCAGTACCCTTAGTATGGTACAAGTAAGCGCATTCTGACCACTTTGCTACCACAGGTCGTGCATGTCTAAACCCTCTTTTGAATCGACACTTAGCCACGCGGCAGCTCACGGCGGCCTGCGTGGCATTGCCCAGCGGTTGGTTAAACACGGTGTGTTAAGCGATGCACAAGCGGCCACCGCACAGTCGACGGCCTCTGATCTCGAAATTTCGCTGCTTCAACACGTTATTGAAAGCGGGCTGGCCGACCCTGTTGCAGCTACCGTAGCAGCGGGATGGGAGTATGGTCTTCCGGTTATCGACCTTGAGGCGCTGCGCCTTACTACGCTGCCACCCGCCGCCGACTACCCCGTTAAAGTATTACAAAATCTTAATGTGCTGCCCCTGGCGCGCCATGGCCACCGCCTAACCGTCGCGGTGCCTTATCCAGCAACGCTTACCCAGCTAGATGAGCTCCAGTTTGCCACAGGATTAAGCATAGAAGGTGTGCTTGCTCCGGTGGATCAAATCACCGTTGCACTTAACAACTATCTCGCCCAGAACGAACGCGGCATGCTGGATGAGCTAGATGGCATTGACGACGCGGTGAGTTCGTTAAACATTGTACAAAACAGTGACGGCAACGAAGTTCCTCTTGAGGAAGCGTCGCAGAGTAGCGAAGATGCGCCCATCGTTAAGTTTGTTAATAAGATTTTATTAGACGCCATTCGCCAAAGGGCCTCTGATATTCATTTCGAGCCTTATGAAACGCTCTACCGCGTCCGTTTTCGCGTTGATGGCATGCTGATTGAAGTTGCTAGACCGCCCTTTGCCATGCGCCACCGTATTGCGGCTCGCCTTAAAATTATGGCTCGGCTGGATATTTCGGAGCGCCGTCTACCCCAGGATGGTGCGATAAAACTCAAGCTCTCGCGAACGCGCTCTCTCGATTTTCGGGTTAACTCGCTACCTACGGTATACGGTGAAAAGCTGGTGCTGCGGATTTTAGACCCTACGGCGGCTCAGCTAGGCATTGAGCAGTTAGGTTTCACCGATGAGCAGCGCGCTCTGTATGAACATACGCTTAAGCAGCCCCAGGGCATGATTTTGGTGACGGGGCCGACCGGCAGCGGTAAAACCGTTTCGCTTTATACGGGGATTAATATCCTTAATAAAGTAGAGCGCAATATTTGTACGGCTGAAGACCCCGTAGAAATCAAAGTAGATGGCATTAACCAGGTAAACATTCTACCCAAGATCGGCCTCGACTTTGCCAGCGCCCTGCGCGCCTTCCTTCGCCAGGACCCGGACGTTGTGATGGTGGGAGAAATACGCGACCTGGAAACAGCGGACATTGCGGTAAAAGCTGCCCAAACCGGCCACTTGGTGCTCTCTACGGTGCATACTAACTCGGCAGCCGAAACACTCACACGATTAGCCAATATGGGCGTTTCGTCCTTCAACATTGCAAGTGCCGTTAGTTTAATTATTGCACAGCGCTTAGCGCGTAAACTTTGCCATCATTGCAAAGAGCCCATTGAAATACCGCGTAAGGCGCTTCAAAAAGAGGGGCTAAACAACGAGGAGATTAACCAAGCCACCCTATATAAAGCCGTGGGTTGTAAACACTGCACCCAAGGTTACAAAGGGCGGATTGGTATCTATGAAGTTGTTCCCATTACAGAATCGATGCGTCAGCTCATCATGCGCGATGCTAATTCGCTAGAAATTGACCGGCAGGCCCGCAGGGAGGGCTATCCCAGTCTCCATCGCAGCGGCCTATTAAAAGTCATGCAAGGTATCACCAGCCTTGAAGAGATTAACCGCGTAAGTAAGGAGTAAGGCATGGCTAAACGTGCTCGTAGGCGCCAAACTCCCGCCATCAAGTTATCGCGCTGGAAGTGGATAGGCAAAGGCCCCCAAAACAGAACGTTAAGCGGCGAAATGATTGGCCGCAGCAAAGCGGAAGTCACCGCCGAACTCGCCAAACAAAATATTGATATTCGGCGTATCAGTAAAAAAGGCAGCATTGGCGGCAACGGCCGCATCAACCCTAACGACATCATGGTGTTTGCGCGTCAAATGGCCACCATGATTCGAGCAGGCATCCCACTTTTACAAGCGCTTCAAGTAGTCGCTGAAAGCCTAAAAAAACCCGCCATGGTGGCCCTGATACAGCAAATGATGAGCGATGTGTCTTCTGGCTCTAGCTTCTCGGATGCGCTTCGCCAACACCCAAAACATTTTGACCGCCTGTTTGTTAACTTGGTAGATGCTGGTGAACAAGCAGGCGCCCTAGATCAAATGCTGGATCGCGTTGCAACCTATAAAGAGAAAGTAGAATCCCTGAAAGCACGTGTTAAAAAGGCACTGTGGTATCCCACTGCGGTCATGGCGATTGGTATTGCGGTTACCATGCTGCTTCTGGTGAAAGTGGTACCTGAATTTGAAAGTATGTTTCAAAGCTTCGGGGCGGAACTACCTGCGCTTACGCAAATGACGGTAAATCTATCGAAGCTTGCCCAACAGTACTGGCTAACAGCATTTGGCGCGCTGGTAGCGGCCATATTCTTGCTTAAACAAAGCATCCAGCGTTCACCAAATATCGCTTACCGCATGCATGCATTACTACTTCGATTACCGATTATCGGCGACATCATGCATAAATCTGCGGTTGCGCGTTTTTCTCGCACATTGGCCACCACATTTTCTTCCGGTGTCCCACTGGTAGAAGGGTTAGACACAGCCGCCGGAGCAACCGGCAATAAGGTTTACGAACACGCCGTGGTGCAAACTCGCCAAGACGTGGCGACGGGGCAGCAATTACATTTTGCGATGCGCATGACAAATCGTTTCCCAGCCCTGGCGGTTCAAATGGTCAGTATCGGTGAGGAGGCAGGCTCTTTAGATGCCATGCTGAATCGAGTGGCAGATTATTACGAAGAGGAAGTTGATAACAAAGTGGATGCACTCACATCGTTAATGGAACCCGTTATTATCGTTGTGTTGGGCTTATTAGTCGGCGGTGTTGTCGTGTCCATGTACTTGCCAATTTTCAATTTAGGCTCTGCGTTATAGCCGTTTTCTACATGCGCTGCCCACGGTGGCCTCTCCTATTTTCAGGCAGTTAAAAAGGACATTTATGCATCTCCCTTCACCGCTCGAATGGGCGCCTGCTCTTCTACTCGGGCTTTGTTTTGGCAGCTTTTTAAATGTGGTGATTACTCGCCTACCGGTCATGCTGATGAGGCGCTGGCGCAATGAAGCCCTAGCTTCGCTGGAGTTTCCGGCAGAAACAGCGCCCCGCTTTAATCTCGCAACCCCTGGTTCGATGTGCCCGCGCTGCGAGCATCCGATTGCGTGGCATGATAACTTACCGCTGCTTGGCTGGTTAAAACGGCGCGGTAAGTGCGCAAACTGCCAATCTCCCATTAGTGCACAGTACCCACTGGTTGAACTGATGGGCGGGCTATTAGCGGTGGCCGTTGTGGCGCTTTATGGCACAACAGCAAGCGCCCTGTTTATTTATGCGGCCTGCTTAACACTTTTGGCGCTGGCGGTTATCGATTTTCGTACGTATTTGCTGCCGGATATGTTAACCCTGCCCTTGCTCTGGGCGGGCTTGCTCTATCAGCTGATCTTTCAGCCCATTATGTTGCCCAGCGCGGTAATCGGCGCCATGGCTGGCTACTTAATCCTCTGGAGCTTTTACTGGCTGTTTAAGCTATTAACAGGCAAAGAGGGTATGGGGTTTGGCGATTTTAAGCTGCTAGCGGCGTTAGGCGCCTGGGTCGGTTGGCCCATGCTGCCATTACTGTTGATCGTATCGGCAGGCATTGGTGCCCTTGTGGGCTTGGCGGCGCAAGCTAGCTCCCCTCATTTGCGCGGCCAGCCGCTGCCTTTTGGCCCTTTTCTAGCCCTGGCGGGTTGGGTTTGCTTATTAGCGGGCGATGAGCTGATGGCGCTCTATACGTCACTGCTATATTAGCATTGGTCATTTCGTCCATCTTACTGTGGCCAGCTATTATCTATGCCCATGACGATGAGCAGCGCCACTATTTAGGGAACAGCCATGATTGTTGGGTTAACAGGCGGTATCGGTTCCGGTAAGTCTACCGTTGCTCGGGCGTTTGGTTCGCTGGGAATCGGCTGGGTAGACGCCGACGATGTGGCCAGGGAAGTCGTCATGCCTGGCGAACCAGCGCTAGCGGCTATCAGCGAACACTTCGGAAATGATGTACTACACGCTGACGGCACGTTAAACCGTGCAGCTTTGCGCAGCATTGTGTTTGACAACCCTACCGAGCTCAAATGGCTGGAGTCGGTGACCCATCCTCGCGTGCGCGAACGCATTCTCGTACATCTAGAGCGCTTACAGTGCCAATCACCGTATGTGCTGCTGGTATCGCCGTTGTTATTTGAGTCAGGCCAAGACAAGCTGGTGGATCGCACCGTTGTAGTCGATGTGCCCGTTGAGCTGCAGCTTTCGCGGACACGTGCGCGAGACGACGTGAGCGAGGCTCATGTGCATGCTATTCTCGCCGCCCAGCTTCCCCGTGAAGAGCGCCTTACTAAGGCCAATGATGTTATTGATAACAGCGGAGACCATGCTTCGATGATGCAACAGGTAACGCAGCTTGATCAGCACTACCGAAATAAATACCTCTAGCTCAAGGAGAGTTCTATGCCAACACCCGCTAACGATGCACCGCTAGAGGTCGCTTGCCCTCAATGCAGCAAGCCAGTCGTCTGGAGCCCAGAGAGCGCCTACCGCCCTTTTTGCAGCAAACGATGCCAGCTGCTTGACCTAGGCGCTTGGGCGGAAGAGTCTCACCGCATTTCGGGCGAATCCGCGATGGATGAAGCCGATTTGGACGCGCTGCTTGCCCAAGCGGATAGAGACGCCTCGCTCTCTTAGCCCATGAGTGTTCTGCCATGAACGATAATGCCCTGCCCGTTTACCACTTGCTGCATGAGCTGGATGCCCGTTTCGATGACTTGATGGCAGCTATAGATCATGCAGCCACTTATTATGAGCAGCAGCAATCAGCCACATGGCACTTTCAGCCCTACCCTGGGGGTAGGGGTAGGTCTTGGCTACGCCAAGCCCTGCTCGATATGTGGCATCAGCAGGGCCAAGATGGGCGCGAGACGCGTAACTACATTGCGCTTATCGCAGCAGATGATGAATTACTTGAAAAGTTTACGGCGGTTAACCGCGCTAAAGCACACATTAGCGACCTGCTTCAGCATATTAAACAGGCACAGCCAAATACACTCAGCCAAGCCAAACACCGCTTGCCTCAACGCCACCCAGACGTGGATAACGTGCTGCGTCAGGGTGGCTTGGCGCGCTTGCACCTTAAGCAGTGTTGGCGGCACCTTCCTATTGCCCCGGCACCGGTATCGCGCGTTCGCTTTGCTTGGTATAGCAGTGGCCGCTCAATAAAAAAAATTACCGTACAAGAAGCAGAGCAAAAACTCTTGCAGTTAGATACCGACTCGCCACATATCCGCATTCAGCTACGTAGACTAGCGGGAATACCAAGCAGCGAACCGCTAGCACAGGTACAAAACCAAGCCCCGCTCATGCGCGGCAACCTGTTTTTTACAGAACCACTAGAAGACGGCCATACCCGGCGCGCATTAAATATTGCCATGCCGCTTATTGTTCCCGCCCCTGAAAATCGCTTGCCACATATTAAAATGCCGCCCCTAGAGCCGCCCGCGCAGCGTACGCGGGCAAAGCGTCGGGATGAAAAGCTGGAGAGTGACGTATTTCTACCCAGCTTGCGGGTATATCGCTACCGTTAGTGCCCACTGCTACTTTGGGCGGGCATTCGATCCACCTCCCATAGTCCGTAGGCCAATAGCGTCTGTATCAGTTCGCTTACCCCACCCTCTGATAAATCATACTCCTTCAGCAAGGCCTTTAAGCGCTGGCTGAACAGCAGATCCTGTTCCTTCTGCCGCTCAGCCTGATCATCAGCCTCGAGCGCCGCTAAAGAGCGTACAGGGGGCCCTGTTGGAATATCAAAGTCACTATCAGGATCTTCCAACTGACGCAATGCTTGCGCAAAGGCGTCATCCAGCTCACGAAACTTACGCAGCTTTTCACGCTCATCCAGTTGTTTTTGAACCTTTTGATATTTCATCGATGTTTCATTTACACCTTACTTGGGATGGTCGATATGTCTGCAAAACAGACTTTATTTACAAAAAAACTGTGCACAAACGCGTAAACTCTCATAGCAAACTTGCCTTTGCTTCAGCTTAGCAGCATAAAGACACCATCGTGATGAAGCCGCTAATCGGTAATAATGATTATCTGGCTATCTGTCTATCGTACGTCAAACGCATCACGCTCCATCACGAGCCATGGATGGCCGCTCTATAGATAACACTCAAACACTGGTGGCAACGATAAAAGTCATGGACCACCAGGTTACCAGCAACAACAAGCACCGGGAGGGTGCATTACAGGCAAGCTATCAACTGACCTGTATGACTCACGCATGGGAGGCCAGATAATGTTCAATGCAATGTCGCGAGCTGAGATCTGGCTACAGGACACGCTTGACCAATCGCTAAGTATAGAAGACCTTGCTAATCACTTGGGATATTCAGCGTCACAGATACGGCGGCAATTTCGTCACTGCTTCAACACCTCTCCTAGCGCTTATCGTGAGCAGAGGCGCTTAGAGCGAGCAGCGGTCTTGCTATCGCTTACCCCACAAAATATAGCGCATATTGCCATTCGCTGCGGGTATGCAAACCATTCATCGTTTTCGCGCGCATTTCAGCGGCGCTATCAGCTGACGCCTAGGCATTATCGCCAATCTTTTAGCAGCATGCGCCACCTAGCGTTACCTGCAAAACAGTTTACCACTGCTATCGAAAAGAGCCGTCCACGCCAGGCTGTTTTTACGCGTGTCTATAAAACTCCAAATGCTATCTCTGGCCTAGGCAATACGTCGCACCATGCTAACCACCTCCCCTGCTTTGTGGCTCAACTGGGGCATGCAACACCTACAGTAGCGCTACCTGACCTGCTCGCAGACAAAGTTGACGCCCTTGAGGCAGGCGCTAAGGTACGCAAGTCAAGAACTGACATTGGTCTCTATTTAACCCACACAGCAAATACAGAAAATTTAGCCCTACCAGTTGCTTACCGGCGCATTGAAATTCCTGCACAACACTATGCAAAAACCTTCTTTGATGATTTTGATGAGCTATCAGATGCATTGACATCAACGCTACTGCAGCTGCTCAATCAACAACATCGCTTTCTCACATTAGTGGAGAATCCCCACGGATTTTATGGCATCCCGATCACTTAGAGCTGCGGGTGCCACTACTGAGAGAAGCAACGCACATTTATTGAACTGGTTGATGCTGAACTAGTGGCTGGCTAGTCCGCAGCGCCAAACCCTGCTGACTTCCCAGCCAGTCTTCTAGGTCGCTGCTTGAAACTAACCCTCTAAAAACAAAACCGGCATTTCCATTAGAAATGCCGGTTAAACTACTTAGTCTTCCATGCGCACGAGCCAGGACTCGACAGCTTCATCACCATGCTCATCTTTCCAGCTACGCAGACCTTTATGGTTCCCACCACGGGTTTCGATCACTTCACCAGTATGCGGGTTCTTATAGATTTTTAAACGACGCTTACGGCGAGTAGAGGCGGCCGGCGCTGCTTTGGCACTGCGCTGATCAGTAGTCGGATCCAAAAGCGCAATTACATCTGCAGGACG
The DNA here is from genome assembly GCF_024124725.1 of Halomonas sp. Ps84H-12. Taxonomy (NCBI): domain Bacteria; kingdom Pseudomonadati; phylum Pseudomonadota; class Gammaproteobacteria; order Oceanospirillales; family Halomonadaceae; genus Halomonas; species Halomonas sp. Ps84H-12. The sequence continues at coordinate 10,962 of NZ_JAMXSJ010000003.1, forward strand.
CTTACCAAACTCGTTCATCAGTGCTTCAAGTTTAGCTTTAAACTCAAGCTCGCTTTTCAGGCGCTGGTCGCCTTCAAGACGCTGCAGCTCTTCTTGAAGCTGTTTAAGCTGCTGCTCTTTTTGAATGTAGTCGTTTAACAGTGACATAGGAAATCCTTTTAGCTTGGTTTTAACTGCGATGGCATTCAGCTGGGCAACTCAATACCGATTAGTTCAGGATACGGACACATTATTGCCTTAAACTCTGTAATTGACAACAGTCTAGTTCATTTTGGTCCATTTACTAAACAATTTTACAATCCACAATAGCGCTTTAAAGCCTTTGCTTATTAACCCAATCATCCACTTACTTCTGACTAAGCCAACAAAGAAAAGTGTGTAAAATTTTGCAAAAAAAAACGCCGCCCTTTTGGGCGGCGTTTTAGTAGGAAAAAACTAATAATTTAGTCTTGACCCATCTGCTGCTTGATCAGATCACCGATGGTGGTCGGGCCACCTGCTGCTTCCGGCTCTTGGTCACGCAGTTTCTTCAGGTTCTGACGAGTGTCGTCTTGCTCTTTCGCTTTCACCGACAGATTGATCTGACGGCTCTTACGATCGACGCTGACAATACGCGCTTCAACGCTGTCACCTTCGTTCAGCACATTGCGTGCATCTTCAACGCGGTCTGCGCTAATTTCAGATGCTTTAAGAATGGCAATAACGTCAGTTGCCAGCTCAACGTGTGCTTCTTTAGCGTCAACTTCTACAACGCGACCGGTAACAATGCTGCCCTTGTCATTCACTGACAGGTACTCAGCAACCGGATCGGAATCCATTTGCTTGATACCCAGGGAGATGCGCTCACGCTCCGGGTCGATAGACAGAATAACGGCTTCTGCTTCGTCGCCTTTCTTGAAGTTGCGAACGGCTTCTTCGCCTGTTTCTGTCCAGGAGATGTCGGACAGGTGAACCAGACCGTCGATACCGCCTTCAAGGCCGATAAAGATACCGAAGTCAGTGATTGACTTGATGGTACCGGAAACACGGTCGCCCTTGTTGTATTCAGCGTTGAACGTTTCCCACGGATTAGCAGTGCACTGCTTGATACCCAGAGAAATACGACGACGCTCTTCATCGATATCAAGAACCATCACGTCAACATCATCGCCCACTTGAACGACTTTAGACGGATGAATGTTCTTGTTGGTCCAGTCCATTTCAGACACGTGAACCAGACCTTCGACACCCTCTTCCAGCTCAGCAAAGCAGCCGTAGTCCGTCAGATTAGTGACGACCGCGTGCACTTTGGTGCCTTCCGGGTAACGCTCTTTGATGTTGACCCACGGATCTTCGCCCAGCTGCTTCAGACCCAGTGAAACGCGGTTGCGCTCACGGTCGAACTTCAGCACTTTGACGTTGATTTCGTCGCCAACGGCAACGATTTCAGACGGATGCTTGATACGCTTCCACGCCATGTCGGTAATGTGCAGCAGGCCATCGACGCCACCCAGATCAACGAAGGCACCGTAATCGGTCAGGTTCTTGACGATACCTTTGATTTGCTGACCTTCTTGCAGAGTGGCCAGCAGCGCTTCACGCTCGGCACTGTTTTCTGCTTCCAGCACGGCACGACGCGATACAACGACGTTGTTGCGCTTCGGATCAAGCTTGATGACTTTAAAGTCCAGCTCTTTGTTTTCCAGATGTGCCGTGTCGCGAACCGGACGAACGTCAACCAGAGAGCCCGGCAAGAAGGCACGGATAGAGTCGACGTCGACAGTGAAGCCGCCTTTGACTTTACCGTTGATCACGCCCTTGACGATTTCGTCTTTCTCGAAGGCTGCTTCCAGAATCTTCCAAGCTTCTGCGCGCTTGGCTTTTTCACGGGACAGACGCGTTTCACCGAAGCCATCTTCAACGGCTTCCAGTGCAACGTGAACGTCATCACCGATAGCGATGGTCAGTTCACCATTCTCATCGCGGAATTGTGCCGCAGGGATCTGACCTTCGGATTTCAGACCAGCGTTAACGGTAACCCAGTCACCGTCAATGTCGACAACCTGAGCCGCGACGATAGCGCCTGGCTCCATGTTGATGTCGTTAAGAGACTGTTCAAACAGTTCAGCAAAGCTTTCGCTCATGGTTTTCCTACGTGATCAACGTTGTTGAGGCATAACTGCCTTCTCCGTACCACCAGCGAGTACGGGCCTAATGTCACTCTGCTTTTGGAGGCGTTAGCGCTGGTTAGACCTGACCGGGCTCACTGATATGGAGTTATCGCCCTGCCACGTCGTGACACCTTTCCAAAAACGCCGCAAGGGAGAATCAAATGCCGTTAGACATGCCGCGTTGGGCAAGTAGTTCGGTCAGCCGATCAACCACTTCCGGTATGCTCAGGCGCGTGGTATCAAGCGTAATGGCATCATCTGCCGGCTTGAGAGGAGCCACACTGCGTTGCGTATCGCGTGCATCGCGTGCCTGAATCTCCTTTAAAAGACTCGACAGACTAGCATCCACCCCTGCTTCCTGCAACTGTAGATGCCTTCTGCGAGCCCGTTCTTCGGCGCTGGCGGTGAGAAAAACCTTCAACGGCGCCTCGGGAAATACGACAGTTCCCATATCGCGGCCGTCTGCTACCAGCCCAGGTAATTGGCAAAAATCTCGCTGGCGCTGAAGTAGTGCTGCGCGCACACTAGGCAGTGCTGCGACCTGAGAAGCAAGTTCACCTGCTTGCTCGGTACGAATCACCTGCCCAACGTCTTCGCCCTCTAACAAGGTGCAAGGCTGACCATCTACCACAGGAAAGGCAACATCTAGCTTAGTGGCAATCGCTGCCAGTGCCGCCTCATCATCTAGGGCGACATGATGCTTGACGGCCGCCCGGGCCGTTAGACGATAAAGTGCCCCACTGTCTAATAGGTGCCAACCTAAACGCTCGGCCACAAGGCTGCTAATCGTGCCTTTGCCAGCACCGCCGGGGCCATCGATTGTCAGCACAGGTACCTTAGCGGTCATTAGCACCCTCCACGCTAACACTCATACCAATGCGCTGCGCCAGCGCAACAAAATCCGGGAACGAGGTAGCGACATTCGCACAGTCGTCAATAATGATTTCATCACCTGCGCGTAGCGACGCAATGGCAAACGCCATAGCAATACGGTGGTCGCCCAAGCTATCGATACGGCCGCCGCCATAGCTCGGCACGCTGTCGTTGCCGTTACCAATAATATCGATACCGTCTTCCACCACCGTATGCTCAACGCCAAGCACAGCAAGGCCATCGGCCATGGCCTGGATACGGTCGGACTCTTTCACCCGCAGCTCTTCCGCGCCGCGCAGGCGCGTCGTGCCATGAGCATTGGCCGCCGCGATGAATAGCGCCGGGAACTCATCTATAGCCAGCGGCACTTGATCGACGGGAATATCAATACCTTTTAGGGGCGCGTAACGAATACGAATATCCGCCACTGGCTCGCCACCCACTTCACGTTCGTTTTCAAGCGTTAAGTCGGCGCCCATCAATTTCAAAATATTGATCACACCAATGCGGGTTGGATTGATACCTACATGCTCTAACGTGATATCCGAGCCCGGCGTAATGGCAGCTGCGACAAGGAAGAACGTCGCTGACGAAATATCGGAGGGCACATCAATCGACCCAGCCGTTAATTGTCCGCCACCTTGTAGCCAACAGGTATCCCCTTCGCGTGAAACGGCGTATCCAAAGCCGTTAAGCATACGCTCGGTATGGTCACGGGTAGGAGCTGGCTCGCGCACGCGGGTTTCACCTTCGGCATAGAGCCCAGCAAGCAGCAGGCATGACTTTACCTGCGCGCTGGCCATCGGCATGTCGTAGTAAATACCTTTCAGCGGCGCACCGCCGTGGATCTTTAACGGCGGACGGCCGCCTTCGGCGGTATCGATGGTAGCACCCATCAGACGCAGCGGATCTGCCACACGCCCCATCGGCCGCTTAGAGAGCGACTCATCGCCGGTCAGCTCGCTATCGAAAGATTGGCCCGCCAGCAAACCGGCAAAGAGCCGCATAGCCGTACCGGAGTTGCCTACATAGAGCGGCCCTGCGGGCGCTTTCAAACCCTGCATGCCCACACCGTGGATAGTGACTCGCCCCTGGTGCGGCCCCTCAATGGCCACGCCCATCTCGCGAAAAGCTTGTAGAGTCGCTAGGCTATCCTCACCTTCCAGGAAGCCTTTTACTTCCGTCACACCTTCCGCCAGAGCACCCAGCATAATAGAGCGATGGGAGATGGATTTATCGCCCGGCACGCGAAGACGACCCTGCGCCTCTCCGCCTGGCTGCACGCGATAAGTCACTTTACCGTGTGGTTGCATATGATATTCCGCCTGATAACTGGTTTTATTCAATAACGTATCAAAATAGTGTCGCGCGTGGCTGGCACGATCAAACGTTGCAATTAGCGCATCGCTATCACCGCTTTCAACGGCGCAACGAAGACGCTTTAACCCTGCTTCAAAGTCGTCTAGTGACGACAGCACTGCTTCTCGGTTGGCGATAAAAATATCCCGCCACATGACCGGGTCGCTGCCTGCAATACGGGTAAAATCACGAAATCCGCCCGCAGCGTAACGAAAAATATCCAGCCGCTCATCCTGACGCGCCAGCGTATCCACTAGAGAGAACGCCAAAAGGTGCGGCAGGTGACTCGTGCGTGCCAGCACCTGATCGTGGCGCTCGACGCTCATTTGCAAGACTTCTGCACCACACGCCTGCCAGAGCTTTTCCACGCGTGCTAGTGCATCAGCATCGACGTTAGGTTCGGGCGTCAGAATCACTTTGTGATTAACATAAAGCGTCGGGTTGGCCGCTGCCACACCACTCTTTTCTGAGCCCGCGATAGGATGCCCTAAGACGATATTAGGTAATACGTAACCAAACACGCGTTCGGCACACTCACGAATGGTGGCTTTGGTACTACCCACATCGGTGATCACTACATCATCAGCCGCGTTAGGAAGCGCCTGGGCCAGCGCGGTCATCACGCCTTCCATTGCCAGTACGGGCACTGCCAGGACCACCATGGAAACATCATCCAGCAGCTCAGCTAGCTGCGTGCCGCCAGCGTTAACAAGCCCTAGCTCAATACCCAGAGCAATCTCGTCTTTATTAGGGTCGCAGGCAATAATTTCCCCGGAAAAACCAGAAGCGCGCAGCGCCGCTGCTAGCGAACCACCAATTAAGCCCAGCCCGACGATTAAAATTCGCGGTTCATGACACACTTCACGCCCAGCACCTTGTGCTAACACCGTCACAGCACGCCCTGAGGGTAAGAACCCAATACGCGCAACTCAGCAGCGCGCAGACGCACCTCTTCCAGCACAGCCGCTACACTCGGCTCATCACGGTGGCCTTTGAAATCAATGAAGAACACGTAATTCCATACGCCTGTGCGCGAAGGGCGCGTCTCGATGCGGGTTAAATCGATCTTGTGGCGATGGAATGGCTCCAACAGGTCGTGAAGCGCGCCTGGCTGGTTACGCATGGCTACCACAATGGAAGTTTTGTCTTCACCTGACATAGGCACATCTTGATTACCAATAATCAAAAAGCGCGTCGAGTTATCCGGACGGTCTTCGATTTTATCGGCAATGCGCTCTAAGCCGTAGAGCTTGGCAGCCATGTCGCCGGCAATCGCCGCGCTGTGCCATTCGGTTTTCACCAATTTAGCCGCTTCAGCGTTGGAGGAAACCGGCACACGCTCAGCATGTGGGTAATGCGCATCCAGCCATTTACGACACTGGCCAAACGACTGGGGGTGCGAGTAGATACGCGAGACTTTGTCTTTGCGCGTTGTTTCGCTAATTAAGAGATGGTGGTGAATGCGTAGTACTACCTCGCCACAAATCTTGATGGAAGAGTCCATAAAGGTATCGAGCGTGTGGTTCACCACCCCTTCAGTGGAGTTTTCCACCGGCACCACGCCATAGTTCACCGCGCCTGCTTCCACTTCGCGGAACACTTCATCGATAGCGGCCATAGGCAGGCTTACCGCACTTTCGCCAAAATGCTTGAGCGCCGCTTGCTGGGTGAAAGTGCCTTCCGGCCCTAGGTAGGCCACTTTTACCGGCTGCTCCAGCGCGAGGCAGGCCGACATAATCTCGCGGAACAGACGGGCCATCTCTTCAGCGTCCAGCGGGCCTTTATTCAGCGCCATAATGCGCCGTAACACCTGCGCTTCGCGCTCTGGGCGGTAAAACACGGCATCTTGATCTTGGGCGAGCTTAACGTGCGCCACCTGCTGGGCGCAGCTGGCACGCTCACTGATCAAGCGCAGAATATCGCCATCCAACTGGTCGATACGTTGACGCAAGTCATCTAAATTGATCGGCGTATCGGACATGATGGTTAGCCTCTTCGTTGTTCAAAATCCGCCATAAAGGCGATTAAGGAATCGACCGCCTCTTCTGGAACGGCGTTATATAAACTAGCGCGCATACCACCTACGCTGCGGTGGCCTTTAAGGTTTAGCAGGCCTGCCTCATCGGCTTCTTGTAAAAACGCTTTATCCAAACGCGCATCCGCCAACACAAACGGTACGTTCATACGCGAACGGTTAGGTACGGCGATAGGGTTACTGTAGAAGGCGCTGGCATCAATGGCAGCGTAAAGCTTTTGCGCTTTGCGCTGATTCAGCGCATCCATTGCATCTAAGCCACCGATGTCATTTTTAAGCCATTGGAAAACCAAGCCCGATAGATACCAGGCATAAGTCGGCGGGGTGTTCACCATAGAGCCCGCTTCTGCCAGCATTTGATAATCAAAAAGTGATGGAATCGTGCTAGGGGCTTTACCTAGCAGATCGTCACGTACGACCACGATGGTTAACCCCGCCGGGCCGATATTTTTCTGCGCGCCAGCGTACACCACACCAAAATCGCTGATATCAATCGGGCCAGAGAGAATATTCGACGACATATCGCACACCAGCGGCACGGCTGCACCATCAGCGCGAGTTATCTGGGGCGTGTAATCAAACTCTAAACCGCCAATGGTTTCATTCGACGTGTAGTGCAGATAGGCCGCGTCATTGGTGATTGATAATGACGCCTCATCAGGCACGGCAGTGTGACCATTAGCCTCGCTGCTGGCAGCCACATGGCAGCTGAAGCCAAGCCGCTTGGCTTCACTTAATGCTTTCTTTCCCCAAATGCCTGTTTGGATAAAGTTAGCGCTACCGCCCTGGCCCAGTAAATTCATCGGCAGCATCGAGAACTGCATGCTTGCGCCGCCCTGCAAGAAAAGCACTTGGTAATTGCTGGGAATTGCTAGCAGTTCACGAAGATCTGCCTCGGCACGTTCTGCAATGGCAATAAACTCATCACTACGATGGCTCATCTCCATCACAGACAAACCACGCCCCTGATAGTCAAGCAATTCGTTACGCGCTCGCTCTAAAACGGCGGTTGGCAGGGCTGCAGGCCCTGCACAAAAGTTATAATGACGTGTCATCGGTTCCCGGTTCCTGTGCGCCATTGTCTGCGTCTGCTGGCTCGCCTGCCTCTAAAACATCGGACTCTTCGGGCTCATCAACGCGAACGGTTTTCACCAGCTTCTCTTCTTTACCCAAGCGAATCAGCATCACACCCTGAGTATTACGCGAAGTCGTTGACACTTCTTCCACGCGAGTACGCACCAGCGTGCCGCGATCGGTAATCAGCATCATTTCGTCGCTGTCATACACCTGCATAGCGGCAACCAATGAGCCATTACGCTCGCTGGTCTGCATCGCAATGACGCCCTGGCCGCCACGGCCGCGCAGCGGAAACTCCTCCAGTCGGGTGCGCTTGCCGTAGCCATTCTCACTGGCCGTCAGAATATAAATCTGGCCTTCGCCCTGGGCTTGCTCCACCGCCTCTGCCTGCGCAGCTACCTCGGCATCGGCTTCGGCATCAATCTGCTGGCTCTTCGGAATAATCAGACTGATAACTTCCGCATCGCCTGCCAAGCGCATACCACGTACGCCGCGAGCGGTACGGCCCATGGCGCGCACATTGCCCTCTTCAAAGCGAATCGCTTTGCCATTCGAGGAGAGCAGCATGACGTGGTCGCTGCCCGATGTAATCGCAGCACCGACCAAGCGGTCACCCTCTTCCAGGTCAATCGCAATCAGGCCAACGCTACGCGGGCGAGAGAACTGCTCAAGGCTGGTACGTTTAACCGTACCATTTGCGGTGGCGAAGAAAATGTAGTGCTCGGGGTCATAATCCCGGACCGGGAGAATGGCATTCACCGATTCGCCCTCTTCCAGCGGCAGCATGTTCACCAAAGGCTTGCCACGAGAGCCGCGGCTTGCATTGGGCATTTCGTACACTTTCAGCCAATACACCTTGCCACGGTTAGAGAAGAGCAGCACGGTGTCGTGGGTCGAGGCAACCAGCAGATGCTCGATGACGTCCTCGTCCTTCATGGCCGTGGCGGACTTGCCGCGACCACCCCGACGCTGAGCCTGATAATCAGACAGCGGCTGAGTCTTGGCGTAGCCCGAACGCGACACCGTGACCACCATGTCTTCTTCGGCAATTAGGTCTTCGATGGACAAATCCAGGTGGCTGGCCTGAATTTCCGTGCGGCGGTCATCGCCGAACTGGTCGCGCACCGCGTGCAGCTCTTCACGGATGACTTCCATCAGGCGGTCAGCGGAAGCCAAAATTTCGGTAAACTCGGCGATCTTCTCAAGAATCGAGAGGTACTCATCCAGCAGCTTCTCGGTTTCAAGCCCAGTAAGGCGATGCAGACGCAGTTCCAGAATCGCCTGAGCCTGAGCGGGGGAAAGCCGATATTCGGTGGCAGAGGGGTTCAGTCCAAATCCTTCATCCAGATCCTCCGGCTTGCAGGAAGTGGCACCGGCACGCTCCAGCATCGCGGTTACCTGACCCGGCTTCCAAACTTTCGCCAGCAGCTTTTCACGCGCTTCAGCGGCGTTAGGCGAGGCTTTAATCAGCTCAATGACTTCATCTATGTTCGAAATCGCGACGGCCAAACCTTCAAGCAGATGGCCACGCTCACGCGCTTTCTTGAGTTCATATAGCGTGCGCCGCGTCACCACTTCACGGCGGTGACGAATAAACGCTTCGAGCATCTCTTTGAGGTTCAACGTGCGGGGCTGGCCGTTCTCCAGCGCCACCATGTTAATGCCGAACACGTTCTGCAGCTGCGTCTGGGCGAACAGATTATTGACGACCACTTCGCCGGACTCACCGCGCTTGATCTCAATCACCACGCGCAGGCCATCTTTATCCGACTCATCGCGCAGCTCAGCAATACCTTCGATTTTCTTCTCTTTAACCAGCTCGGCAATCTTCTCAATCAACCGGGCTTTGTTCACCTGATAAGGCAGCTCAGTGATGATAATGTGATCGCGGCCGGTTTTATCGTCGTGCTCGATGGTGTGGCACGCGCGCACGTAAATACGTCCACGGCCAGTGCGGTAAGCATCGAGAATGCCCGCACGCCCGTTGATGATCCCCCCGGTGGGAAAATCAGGACCGGGGATGTATTGCATCAGATCATCCACCGAGAGCGTGTAGTCGTCGATGAGCGCCAAGCAACCGTCGATCACTTCCCGCATATTGTGCGGCGGGATGTTCGTCGCCATGCCCACCGCGATGCCCGACGACCCGTTGATCAACAGGTTGGGAACTTTCGTAGGCAGCACGTCTGGGATTCGTTCGGTGCCGTCGTAGTTATCGACCCAATCGACCGTGTCTTTTTCGAGATCCGCCAGCAGCTCGTGGGCTAGACGCGCCATGCGCACCTCGGTGTAACGCATGGCCGCCGCGTTGTCACCGTCGATGGAGCCAAAGTTACCTTGACCATCGACCAGCACATGACGCATGGAGAAGTGCTGCGCCATGCGTACGATGGTGTCATACACCGCACTATCTCCGTGCGGGTGGTATTTACCGATGACATCGCCGACGACACGCGCCGACTTCTTGTACGGTTTATTCCAGTCATTGCCCAGTTCATGCATGGCAAACAGCACACGCCGGTGAACGGGCTTCAGGCCGTCGCGCACATCAGGTAGCGCGCGGCCGATAATGACACTCATCGCATAGTCGAGGTACGACTGTTTGAGCTCGTCTTCAATATTGACGGGCAAGATTTCTCTGGCGATGTCACCCATGAAAGTCAGATCCTTTGCACTGCATTGGCACTGCGAGAGTTGAAAGCGCTTGAAAATGCCGCCTTTCATCGTACGAGACTGAGTACATGAAGGCGGCGCGCAGATACCGTGACATCATACCACTGCATGCGCATCAAGGGCAGTCGGTGACACCGCCATTGCCATTTAGGCCGTAAACGCCTCTTTGGGCACGATCAGTCCCCGTAGCACGTCGCGCACCTCACCTTCGATGGCGGCGGCTTTATTGGCCTTCACATCCAGCAGCACGAAGGTGAGGTCGGCCTGGGCGATCAAAGTGCCGTCAGATCGAATGATACGGTGATGGCAGAGCGCACTTCGCTCACCAACGTCGACGATGCCCGTTAATACCTGCAAATCGTCCCCCTGGACGGCCGCCGCGCGATAGTCGATGTTTAAATTAACCACCACGAATGCCCGCCCAGCGCTGTGAAGCTGCTGGATAAGCCGAGGGTGCTCATCGAAGAATGCCCAGCGCCCCTCCTCCATAAACTCCAGATAACGCGCGTTGTTGACATGACCATAGCCATCTAGGTGGTAACCACGGACCCGCATACTGACGTGGGAAATTGATTCAGACATAGCATCCTCTTGTTCACTGCTTATGGAAATGGGCAAGGAATCATTAACACTCTGCAAATCAAACACAAGTTTTAAACTCGTGCAACAGCAGGTCGCTGCACCAAGGTGCTGGTAGGAAAGGCCGCGTTTCGACATAATGTGCCACCTTTTTCATAGGATCGGTGACATGTGGTTTAAGCACCTGCATTTATATCGCCTACACGGCGCTCCCGAGCTAGATAGCCAAACTCTGGCCAACGCATTGGATGAGCACGCGGCCAAGCCGCTAGGCAATGCGGATGCTCGCCGCTTAGGCTGGACAGCGCCTGCGGGGCGGCTAGGTGGCGACCAGCGTCTGCATGAAATTCAGGGGCACCGCTTACTCTCTGCTCTACGCCAAGAGCGCCTGCTTCCCGCGTCGGTTGTCAAAGAAGAAGTCGACGAAAAAGTCGCCGATATCGAGGCCAGTGAGGGGCGCAAAGTCACGCGCAAGGAAAAGAGCGCGCTGAAAGAGCAGGTCACCGAAGAACTCATGCCCCGCGCCTTTGTCCGCAGCCAGAAAATTGACTTATGGTGGGACACTAAGCGCCAGCTCATTGGCGTTAATGCTAGCTCGCGCACCCGAGCAGAAGATGTATTGGACCTGCTGCGTGAGACACTTGGCAGCTTAAAAGCCACGCCATTGAGCAGCCAAACATTGCCGATACGCGCCATGACTACCTGGTTAGGCGACCCATCTAGCCGCCCAAGCGACCTACAGCTCGGCGACCAAGTGGAACTCAAGGCAAAAGGCGACGATGGCGTGCTACGCGCACGGCAAGTTGACCTAGACAGCGATGAAATTCAGCAGCTACTTGAGAGCGGACGCCAGGCCAGCAAACTGGCGATCAGCTTGGAAGGCCGCCTAAGCTTTGTGCTGCATGACGATTTAGCGCTGAAGTCGCTGCGCTTTGGCGACGCACTGATTGAAGAAGCCGACCATGCCGACGACGGCGATGATGCGCTAGCCCGCCTGGAAACCGACTTTATTCTGATGGCCCAAGCGCTTTCTGACGATGTTACCCGCCTGCTGGAATGGCTTGGTGGCGAAACTCAGCGGGAACCGACGGCTCAGCAAGATACCTAACGCTCTATATTTTAAGCCGCAGCCACCCGATTATTTTTGCTTATATCCAACGGATCGCATGACTCATCACAATAACGCACCCAACACTGACACCACCAACGACCCATGGGCAGACATTCGCCCCTATATGGATCATGAGGTGGCCGATGTTCTTGAACGGCTCTCTCACGATAGTGAACTGCTTGACGCGCTTACCCGCTTTAGGCTGCCGCGCATGGCCAAATGGGCGCGGCCCGTAGCGCGCGCCCTGGCAGGCCACGCCATTCGCCGTGAAGTAAAGGGTGTTACCAGCGTTCGCGAATTTCAAATGCGCATTGCCAGCTATATGGAGCGCATGATCCGCACCACCACGGATGCCTTTGAGGTCTCGGGATTAGACAAGCTCGACGACAACAGCGCTTATCTATTTATCGGCAATCATCGCGATATCTCGCTAGACCCCGCCTTTGTTAATTACGCGCTTTACCAGGCAGGCCGAGATACGGTACGTATTGCGATTGGCGACAACTTGCTGAAAAAGCCCTATGTAACCGACCTGATGCGGCTAAACAAAAGCTTTATTGTGCCGCGGAGCGCACGCGGAAAGCGGGCCATGTTGGCCGCTTATCAGCAGCTGTCGTCTTACATTCGCCACTCGATTACCGAAGACAATCACTCTATCTGGATGGCCCAGCGCGAAGGTCGTGCTAAAAACGGCATTGACCGTACCGACCCCGCTATTATCAAAATGCTCACGATGGCAAAACGCCATGCAGAGCGAGATATGGTCTTCGGCGATGCCATTGCCGAGCTGAAGCTCGTTCCTGTATCGATTAGCTACGAGTACGATCCCTGCGACTTGCAAAAAGCCCAGGAACTGCATGATATCGCCACCCGGGGTAGCTACGCCAAGAGTGAGTTTGAAGACATCCGCTCAATTGTTTCTGGCATTACCGGCTCTAAAGGCCGCGTTCAGCTAAAATTTGGTACGCCAGTGGGTGCCGACATGGCGACACCTGATGAAGTAGCTGCTGAAATTGACCGCCAGGTGATTGGTGGTTATCGCCTATTTCCCAGCCACTATCTGGCGCTGGAAGCATTGGGCGAATCGCCGGAGCTAGTCGCGCGTAAATCCATTACCCGTCAAGATCGGGAGCGGTTTAAAGCACGGCTAGCAAGCGTTCCAGAAGCACTGCAACCCTATTGGTTAGGGCAGTATGCCAACCCGGTGAAACATAAGGCGGGACGACTCAGCATATAAATGCTTACATGCAGCGGCTTACTTAGTTAAGCGTAATGATCAACGCATGCTCGCAGCTCGAAAAAGTGCTATGGTCAAGGCATTCATTGGTCTCGCTTGGTAGCTTCATCAGGCGCGGTCTTAAGGAGATTCTCTATGTCCGCATCAGAAATTCAAAAAACACGTATTATCAACGAGCTACGCGGCTTTATTCGCAAGCTTCTACAAGACCCTAAAATTCTAGAGCAGTCGCTGGCTATTGCACGCCAGCAACTGATTGAAGGCAGTAGCCCCGCCGTGATGGCACGTATTGCCAATGAGATTTCAGACACCACCAGCGTGCATATTCCTGAAGACCCGGCAGAGCACTCGGAAGCAGACAAGCTATTTTTAGAACTGCTGCGTGAAGTAGTTCAAGAAGAGCAAGCGCTCTACTAGTCTGTCAGGCTGAGCCTCTGGCTATTTGTACGCATTACCATGACATTACCGGCGAAGCACCTCCCCTTCGCCGTCTTTATTTGTACTGCCTAACCGGAATTATCACTCACCATGCCCAATACTGCCCCGCGCAACATTCTGGTGACGAGCGCCCTTCCCTATGCCAATGGCGCTATTCACTTAGGCCACCTGCTTGAGTACATCCAAACGGATATCTGGGTACGCTTCCAAAAGAGCCGTGGCCAGCAGTGTTACTACGTTTGTGCTGACGATGCTCACGGCACCGCGATTATGCTGCGTGCCGAGCAGGAAGGCATTTCCCCTGAAGCACTGATTGAACGCGTTTCCCAAGACCACCAGGAAGATTTCGCCCGCTTTGGCGTGGGGTTCGATAACTACCACTCCACCCACTCGGATGAGAACCGCTACCTCAGCGAGCTGATCTACACCCGCCTACGCGATAAAGGCCATATTGCCACTCGCGATATCGAGCAGATGTTCGACCCGCAGAAAGGTCTGTTTCTAGCCGATCGCTTCATCAAAGGCACCTGCCCAAAGTGCCACGCGGTCGATCAGTACGGCGATAACTGCGAAAAGTGCGGCGCAACCTACACGCCTGCGGATCTGATCAATCCAGTTTCCGCCATCTCCGGTGCCACGCCCGAAGTACGCAGCTCCACGCACTACTTCTTCAAACTGCCGGACTTCGCCGACTTCCTGCAGCAGTGGATCAATGATGGCCACGTACAGCCACAAATCCGCAATAAGCTAATGGAGTGGTTTGAGTCTGGCTTTAACGAGTGGGATATTTCCCGCGATGCGCCCTACTTTGGTTTTGAGATTCCCGATGCGCCCGGCAAATACTTCTATGTATGGCTAGACGCCCCCATCGGCTATCTGGCCAGCTTTAAAAACCTCTGCGAGCGCGAAGGTATTGATTTCGATCGCTTCTGGGAAAAAGACTCAGACGCGGAGGTCTACCACTTCATTGGTAAAGACATCGTCTATTTCCACGCGCTGTTCTGGCCTGCCATGCTCCACGGTGCTGATTTGCGCACCCCCACGGCGGTAAACTGCCACGGCTTTTTGACCGTCGATGGTGCGAAGATGTCAAAATCGCGCGGCACCTTCATCAAGGCGGCCACTTACGCTGAACATCTCAACCCCGAGTACCTGCGTTACTACTTTGCCGCCAAACTCACCTCCAAGGTGGATGATCTTGACCTAAACCTTGAAGACTTCGCTGCCCGAGTGAATTCAGATCTCGTCGGTAAGGTCGTGAACATTGCCAGCCGCTGTGCCGGTTTTGTCAAAAAACTTGGGGGCGGCACCCTCTCTGAGCACTGTGCCGAACCGCAGATGGTTGCCCGCTTTATCGCTGCCGGTGACGATATTGCCGCCGACTTTGAAGCGCGTGAGTTTAGCCGCGCCATTCGCAAGATTATGGAATTGGCCGATGAAGCCAATGCCTATATCGCTGAAAAAGAGCCCTGGGCACTCGCCAAGCAGGATGGTCGCGATCAAGAAGTACTGGAAATCTGCTCGGTGGGCATCAACCTGTTCCGCCAGCTGATGGTGTATCTGGCGCCGGTGGTGCCGAGCATGGCAGAGCAAGCCCGTGAGTTTATAAATATTGACACTCTTGATTGGGAAAGCCGTGGTAATGTGCTGGTCAACCACCCGATCAACAAATTCAAACCGCTGATGACCCGAGTAGAGCGGGACAAAATCGATGCTATGATCGACGCATCAAAAGAGGATCTGGTAGAAGAGCAGAAGCTAAAAAACACCCCGAAAGGCCCGCTAGCAGACGAGCCCATCGCGGATGAAATTAGCTTTGATGAATTTGCCAAGGTTGACCTGCGCATTGCTCGGATTGCCAAAGCACAATATGTCGAAGGTGCTGACAAACTATTACAGCTTACCCTGGATTTGGGTGGCGAAACCCGCAACGTCTTCTCTGGCATTCGTTCTGCGTACTCTCCAGAGGCCCTGGAAGGCCGCCTGACGGTGATGGTTGCCAACTTGGCGCCCCGCAAGATGCGCTTTGGTGTATCCGAAGGCATGGTGCTTGCTTCAGCGAATAAAGAGGGTATTTATCTGCTCTCGCCGGATGCTGGCGCCGAGCCGGGTCAGCGTGTAACGTAGCGCCGCCATTCACGGATGAAAGGGGCAAGGCGAACAGCCTGCCCCTTTTGTTTTTAGGCTACTTCTTCCATTTAGACCCATGACTCACTGTCGGAGCTTCCCAACCGGCGGTTATTCGATCAGCGCTTAACCTTAGCGGTGAGCCAAGCCAGTGCAGACAGTGACTACTGGCCATCATGATGCTGGATATTGATCACTTCAAACTCTACAACGACTATTATGGCCATCAGAAAGGAGACGAGTGCTTACAGCAAGTGGCGACGGCGCTGCATGTCTCTCTACAAGCCCCCTCTAGCCAGCCACCCTATTTCTAAGCAAAATACGCCGTCATGAATGAACTCTTCGTTATTTTGGTCAGCACCGCGCTGGTGAACAATTTTGTATTGGTCCAATTTCTTGGGCTATGCCCGTTTATGGGTGTCTCGAACAAGCTCGAATCAGCGATGGGCATGTCGCTGGCTACCACGTTCGTGTTGACGCTAGCCTCTGCCGCTAGCTACGTGGTTTATCACGGTTTACTGGTGCCCTTTGATATTACCTATCTGCGTACCATTAGCTTTATCGTCGTGATTGCTGCCGTTGTGCAGTTCACTGAAATCATGGTGCGCCAGCTCAGTCCGTTACTGCATCAGGTGCTGGGTATTTTTCTGCCACTAATCACTACCAACTGTGCCGTCCTCGGCGTGGCGCTGCTGTCGCTAAACCGAGAGCTGAGCTTTTTCCATACCACGCTATATGGCCTGGGCGCTGCGTTAGGCTTTTCGCTGGTGCTCGTACTGTTTGCCGCCATGCGCGAGCGCTTGGCCAGCGCAGATGTACCCAAGCCCTTTCGTGGGGCCGCTATCGCCATGATTACCGCCAGCCTCATGTCGTTGGCATTTCTTGGATTTTCCGGACTGGTACAGGGGTAACGGCCATGAGCGATTCCTTTTCATGGTGGGGGGTGCTTAGCGCCGTCGGCGTACTCACCGGCCTGGGCATCACCTTTGGCGCGCTACTCGGCATGGCGAGCGCGCGCTTTAAAGGTGAAGAGAACCCGCTGGTTGAGAAAATTGATGCGCTGCTGCCACAAACCCAATGTGGCCAGTGCGGCTATCCCGGCTGTCGCCCCTACGCTGAAGCGATCAATCAGGGCGACGCCATCAATAAGTGCCCTCCCGGCGGTGAGGCAACTATTCTCGCCCTAGCGGATATGCTCGGCCGTGACCCTGCCCCGCTAGATGGGGAAGCAGCCAGTGAAGATACCGTGGCGTATATCCGTGAAGCCGAGTGTATCGGCTGCACCAAGTGCATTCAGGCGTGCCCGGTAGATGCCATTATTGGCGCGGCCAAACAGATGCATACCGTGATCGAAGACGAGTGCACCGGCTGCGACCTCTGCGTGGCCCCCTGCCCGGTGGACTGCATCGACATGCTGCCCAGACGCAAACCGCTGACACAGTGGGAGCCCATCGTGAGCGACCGCCAGCCATCAAGGAGCGCGCATGCCGGCCTATGAATTCCCCGGAGGCATCTACCCACCCGAACGTAAAGAGCGCTCTAATCAAGCGCCGCTGCGCACCGCGCCGCTGCCAAAGGTGGTCATGCTACCGCTGTCGCAACATACCGGTAAAGCGGCACTGCCCTGCGTCAACGTGGGCGATGCGGTCAAAACAGGCACACTAGTCGCCCGCCGAGATGGCATGGTCTCAGCTAATGTGCACGCCAGTATCAGCGGCACCGTGATCGAGATAACTGACAGCGTGATCATCATTCAAGGCGATGGCGAAGATCGCTGGGCCACGCTACCGCCGCTGGATTGGCGAACCGCAGAGCGCGACACGCTGCTGCAACGGCTAGATGATAGCGGGCTTATTGGGCTAGGGGGGGCAGGCTTTCCGACCTATATCAAAGCTCAAGTCAACGAGCACCATGCCATTGACACGCTGGTGGTCAATGCCGCCGAGTGCGAGCCTTATATTACCGCCGATGACCTCACGCTTCGCCACTATGCAGCGGATGTGCTCGAGGGTGCTCAATTGCTGGCTCGCCTATGCGGAGCCACGCACATCATCGTCGGTGTCGAAGATAACAAGCCTGAGGCTATTCAGGCCCTACAAGCCCTTCTTACGGTCATTGCTGACAGCGAACCGCTCGCGAGCGTGACTCTGAAGATAATCGAAACCCGCTACCCCAGCGGCGGAGAGCGCCAGCTGATTAAAAAGCTGCTGAACCGAGAGGTGCCTAGCGGTGGGCTACCGGCGGATATCGGCGTGCTATGCCACAACCCCGGCACGCTGCTCGCAGCGCTGCAAGCGGTACGCGACGGACTACCGCTGGTCGCAAGGGTCGTTACCCTAACTGGTGATGCCATTACCCAGCCCGGCAACTACTGGGTTCGTGTAGGCACCTCGGTAGACGCGCTGCTGGCGCAGGTTGGCGTGGACGACGAGCAGTTGCATCAAGTGGTGGTCGGCGGGCCGATGATGGGCACGCCGCTTGCGTCATTAGAAACCCCCGTTACCAAAACGACCAATTGCCTGATTGCCGCGACAAAAGAAGAGCTGCCGCCAGCACCCGCGGAAGCCCCCTGCATTCGCTGCGGCGCTTGTGAAAGTGTGTGCCCTGCTCAACTGCTTCCCCAGCAGTTGCACTGGTACGCCCGTGCCGAAAACGATGCCGCCCTTGAAGCCCATCATCTGTTCGACTGCATTGAGTGCGGTGCCTGCAGCTACGTTTGCCCCAGCGCGATTCCTTTGGTGCAGGACTACCGCTCCTCCAAACAGCGTATTCGGCATAAACGCATCGAAACCGCCAAAGCGGAACACGCCAAGCACCGCTTTGAGTTCCGCCAAGCGCGGCTGGTCAGGGAAGAAGCGGAGAAGAAGGCGCGCCGTCAGGCACGGCTCGCCCAGCAGCAGTCCGCTTCCAGCGACGCTACGGGCACTCAAACCGCTCCCGTGGCAGACCTTCGCAGCCTACGCATCGCTCAAACGGCAGCCAAAGCCGCCGTGCGAAAAGCGGAGAAAGTGTTGGCACGGGCCGCCGCTCAAGACCCGCAGCAGCGCCACGACGATTTGGAGACCCAGCTCGCCACTGCCCAAGAAAATCTAAAAGCGGCAGAAGCACGATTGGCCGACGCTCGCGCCGCCAGTGAACAGAAGGAAGCGCCATGAGCATGATGCACGCCCCCCAGCTGGGAAAAGCACCATCAACAGCCCATGTGATGCGCTGGGTCATCGCCGCCACGCTTCCGGGCCTTGCGGTGATGACGCTCTATTTTGGGCTAGGGATACTCAGCAACGTACTGATCGCGGCGCTTTGGGCCGTCGCCGCTGAGGCGCTCGTTCTACGCCTGCGCCACCGCCCCATTTGGCCGACGCTCAACGACTCCAGCGCCCTGCTCACTGGCGTGTTGCTAGGCGCCTCGCTGCCACCCGCGAGCCCCTGGTGGCTGATTGGCGTTGGGGTGATCGCCGCCGTCGTCGTCGCGAAGCAGCTCTATGGCGGCTTGGGCCACAATCCTTTCAACCCTGCGATGGTGGGCTATGCACTGCTGCTGGTGTCGTTTCCCACCCATATGACGCTCTGGGCACCGCCCCAATCGCTTTGGCCCGACTCCCTCTGGCCACAAATAATGGGAACACTAACCACGTCAGCGCTCGATGGCCTGAGCGGAGCCACTCCTTTAGATGCTTTCAAACACAAAGGTGAAGCGGTCATGGCCAGTGAGTTTTGGGCATCGTCGCCGCTCCCTGAAGGAACGTTGTCGGCTTGGCGTAATATCGCGCTGGCATGGCTGGCAGGGGGCATGGTGTTGATCGTCAAGCGACTGATAAGTTGGCATATTCCGGTCGCGATGCTGGGCAGTATAATGCTGCTCTCAGCGCTGTTTTACGCCAGTGACACTAGCCACTTTGCCTCACCGCTGTTTCATCTGCTCACCGGGGCAACGCTGTTTGGTGCCTTCTTTATTGCCACCGACCCGGTCTCAGCGGCCACCAGTCGTCAGGGGAAGCTGTTATACGGTGCGGGGATTGGCGTGCTGGTCATCCTGATTCGCAATTTAGGCGGCTACCCGGATGCCGTCGCCTTTGCCGTACTGCTGATGAATCTCTGCGTGCCGCTGCTGGACATAGTCAGCGTGCCACGCCCCGTCGGTCAAACTACCGCTCGGGCTGATGAAAGGAAGAGCGCGCCATGACCACTCAACACGCTATGCTGCGCGGTGCACTGGCCCTTGGCCTGTTTGCCCTGGTCACTGCCGGCAGCGTCGCCCTCACCCGCGCCGTGACCGCGGAGCGTATTGCCGAGCACCAGCTTGCTTATCAGCATCGTCAGTTGCAGGAGGTGCTGCCCGCTTCACTGGCCTCGGTGCCGCTTCAGGCCGTGCTGGAGAGCGCGTTTTCGCTACCCAACCCATTGCCGTTGGGGCACCGCACGCCTCAAGAGGGTTGGCGGGTACAGCAAGGTAGCGAAGCCGCCACCATTCTGCCGGTCGTAACACGCCAAGGGTATAACGGTGACATTCACTTGCTAGTCGCCATCAACCAAAGCGGACAACTCACCGGGGTGCGTGTGACTCACCATCAAGAGACGCCGGGGCTTGGCGATGATATCGAGCGGTCACGCAGCGCCTGGATCACGTCATTCAATGGCCTAAGCCTTGAGAGCCTGCCCCCAAGCGGCTGGGCCGTGAGCAAAGAGGGCGGCGAATTCGACAGCTTCACCGGTGCGACGATTACCCCACGGGCCGTCATTAACGCCGTTTATGAGGCGCTGCGCTACTATCAGCGCGAACTCATTCAGCAGGAGCCCGCACCATGAGCCAGTGGACACAGCTTGCCCGAGAAGGGCTTTGGACAAATAACCCGGCGCTGGTGCAGCTACTGGGGCTTTGCCCGCTGCTGGCGGTCAGCGCCACGGTGGTGAATGCGCTAGGCTTAGCGTTGGCCACTCTGCTGGTCTTGGTAGGCGCCAGCACAACAATCTCGCTCATTCGCCACCAGGTGCCTAGCGCCGTGCGGCTCCCTGCGTTCGTGATGGTGATTGCCGCCTTTGTAACCTGCGCTGAGCAGCTCATGGCCGCATTCGCTTACTCGCTCTATCAAATATTGGGGATTTTCATCCCGCTTATCGTGACTAACTGCGCCATTTTGGGCCGGGCGGATGCGTTTGCCTCCCGCCAGCCCGTGCTGCCCGCGGCCATCGATGGGCTGATGATGGGGCTGGGCTTTGGTGCGGTATTAGTGCTGATGGGCGCGATCCGCGAGCTGGTGGGCCAAGGGACGCTGTTTAGCGACATGGCGCTGCTGTTTGGGCCAGTTGCCGCTCACTGGCAGATCACCCTGGTGGCGGATTACCAGTTTCTCTTTTTCATCCTGCCCCCCGGCGCGTTCTTCGTTGCAGGGCTTTTGATCGCGCTGAAAAACGTGCTGGATCAACGGCGCGCCGCCCGCGCTCAGCCCGTCAACATCGCACCGCGAGCCGAGCGCCGTGTGCGGGTCACCGGCACTATTAAATAAGCACCATTCAATAACCAAGAGAACACGCTATGAATGCTCAAAAGCGTCATGAGATATTTGCGCGCTTCCAGGCGGAAAACCCACACCCCACCACCGAGCTCAACTGGAGCACGCCGTTTGAGCTGTTGGCAGCGGTCCTGCTCTCCGCCCAAGCAACGGATGTAGGCGTGAATAAAGCCACGGCCAAGCTTTATCCGGTCGCGAATACTCCTGAGGCGATCATTGAGCTGGGTATTGATGGCCTAAAGCAGCACATTAAAACCATTGGCCTGTTTAACACCAAGGCAGAGAATTTAATGAAGACCTGCCACCTGCTGGTCAATCAGCACGGCGGCGAGGTTCCCAACACCCGTCAAGCCTTGGAAGCGCTGCCCGGTGTGGGGCGTAAAACCGCCAATGTGATTTTAAACACCGCCTTTGGCCAGCCCACTATCGCGGTGGATACGCATATTTTTCGCGTTTCGAACCGTACCGGTATCGCCAAAGGTAAAGACGTGTTGGAAGTCGAGCAGAAGCTGTTGCGCCACGTTCCCAGCGCCTTTAAACAAGATGCCCACCACTGGCTAATTTTACACGGGCGCTACACCTGCATTGCGCGTAAACCCCGCTGCGGTAGCTGCATCATCGAAGATCTATGCGACTATAAAGAAAAAACCGAGCTTGCTTAACGGCACGCCAACGTCAGGATCACTCTATGCCGAGCAGGTCATTAGCTGCCCCCTCCACCAGCAGCTGACGATACGTTTCTCGCCAACGCGGCCACTGCCATGGCTGAGTATCCAACTGTGCGGGCTGGCTACCGGGGTTTAACAGCCACGCTTTCAAGCGCTGATAGAGCCCCTCTTGTGTACCATCGTAGCGATATTGGGCGGGATAAAGTTCAGGAAAGCAGAGCCTATCCGGTACCAGCGGCGTGGCTCCTCGCTGGGCAGCCTCCATGATCGCCAGCCCCTGAAACTCATGCCAAGTGGTTGATACCACAATACCTCCACCGTTGAGCAGCGCACGGTATTCCGCCTCCGGCTGCGGCCCCCAGCAGATAACATGCTCAGCCAGGCGCACCTGCGCCTCGGCAAATATCGGTGGCACGTCGCGAAACTGCTGGCCAAGCACCGCCAACTCAAAGGGCACCTGCTGCTCGCTTAGCTTGAACAGCACCGCGAAGAAGTCCTCCGGGTTTTTGTCATACTCCCAACGGTGATTCCAAATCAGCCGCTGCGGGTTTGAGTTACCAGCGGCGGCACAGTTAGCAGGCGCGATGGGCACGGGCACCACGCGAGCGCTTTGGCTTAGCCGTTCTAGCGGTTTAGCAGCGGGCAAGTTTTCCGGCATTTTCTTTAAAAAACGCCGCGCACCATCAAAAAAAGAGTCCCGGTTATAGGCCGTGTTGAACACCAGCACATCTGCCGCCAGTGCCGCATACAAGTTGACCATTTTGGCTTCTACCTGGGGCATCTGCTCGCTGGATTCGGGGTAGGCAAACTGATTTTCGTGAAAATAGACGATCTTTCTTGCTCGCCCCAGATGGGGAAACAGCCCCACTAAGGTGGCGATATCTACCATAGACGTTGCCAGCACTACATCGTAGGGCTGATTTAGCCGCTCGTACTCTTTTAACCACCAGCTCAACGGGTTGCCACGAATGCGCCAGGAGAAGTAGCGAGGAGGCAAGCTTAGCAGCGTCCAGTCTACCTCGTTCACTTCAGCCATTAAGCTGTTAGCCCAATAACGGTGGCTAACCGCTTCATAAGCCGATAACAATAAAACGCGCATCATCCTGTCTACCGGTGAAAGGTTCTCTTTATACACAGCATTCGGCCAAGGTCGTCTTGGCCGAATGCTGTACGCTACATACACTTAAACCATCGCAGCAGTCGCACTGCTCATCTAACGCCGCTGAGGAAACCGTAATGGCCAACGTATTAGTGGTCGATGATGAACCCAATATCCTACTCTCCCTTGAGTACCTCATGTCCCATGCCGGGCTGACGGTAACGACAGCGCCCGACGGCGAAACCGCGCTGCAGAGAATTGCCGATTCATCCCCTGACCTACTGCTGCTAGACATCAGCTTGCCGGGCATCAGTGGCTTTGAAGTGCTGGAGCAGCTGCGCCGCTCTGAATCCGAATGGCATTTACCGGTGATTATGTTAACGGCTCATGGCCGTGAAGTAGAGCGGGAAAAAGGCTTTGCGCTGGGCGCAGATGACTACGTTACCAAGCCTTTCTCTACCCAGCAGCTTGTAGAGAAGGTCAAAGCCCTGTTAGCTGAGCGTGCACCATGACACGCCAGGGCCTTCCTAAACGCCAACGCTTGGTCGGCGTGTGGCTGCTGCTAAGCGGCGTTAGCCTAGTAGGGGGAGCGCTCTTTGCCGCTTGGTTAGATAGCCAGCTGGCACTTTCCGGCGTGGCGCGTGCGGCTCTATGGCTAGGCAGTTTTTCAGGCGGCATCACGCTTTTTTTAATGGGCCTGCTGCTGGAGCGCATGCTTTTTACGCCCCTTCGCCATCTTCAAGCGCAGCTGGCGCGTTGGGTAGCCAATCCAGATGCCCCAGACGAACACACTGTAGAGGGCTGGTTAAAAGGGCTTGGCCCAGACCTTCGCCTCGTCAGTCACAGCTGGCGCGCCGACCGCTCACGACTCGCCACCGCCCATGCAGAAGGAGCGCGTAGCGCATCGCGTATACGCCAAGAGCTTGAAACGCTGCTACAGGTGCTTGAAACACCGCTGTTACTTTGCGACCGGCACCGGCGGGTAATGCTGTTTAATCAGGCTGCCGAAAACTTCTTTGCGGGTAATACCGGTCTGGGGCTTGGTAAACGCCTGGATGCCCTGCTGCCAACAGCTACCCTCGCCAACGCCATGGCACAACTGCCCGACGATGGCTCGCCTCGGGAAATGCTCGCTCCCAGTGACCAGCGCTGGCTAAAGGTTGTCATTCGCCGGGTCCCCGGCAGTGAACGCGAAACGCTGGTAACCTGTAGCGATGCGACCACCACCTGGAATAATGAAATGGGCGTGCGGGCCGAACTTAATCATCTATTGCCGCCACTTCGCCAGCACTCCGCCAGCTTAAGCAGCGCCGCTGATGCGCTACGTCAAATCCCCCCCTCAGAAACGTCGCTTGAGCTACGAGCACGTTTAGAGCAAGTAGTGCACGATGAGAGCCAAGCATTAAACAAGCACGTCGCGGAGATTGGCTCGCTGCTGGACGATCTTCAGTACCACGGCGAACGCTTAAGACCCATTTGGTCCAACGATTTTTGGCAATCGCTGGATGAGCGCCTTGACCCGGCCCACCGCTTAATCACCCCTATCGGCGTGCCCGCTTGGTTTAAAGGCGATGCGCCAGCACTCATTGAACTGTTTGACTCGTTGGTAGACCACCTACGCTGCCACTTGCCCAGCAGCGGTTTTGAAGGTGAGATTACGCTCAACCCAAAACGCGCTTACGTTGACTTGATTTGGCAAGGCTCACCCGTCCCCGAAGGCGAGCTCACCATTTGGCGCGAGCACCCGCTGACTACGCTACCGCTTAGCCCCTCAGTCGCGGATATTCTGCGCCAGCACGCCACCGATATCTGGAGTGTTGCCGATGCGGATAAACGCCACGCACGACTGAGACTGCCGCTACCAACGATTGCACAAACCCAAGCGCCTCGTGAGCTTGCACCTCCGCGGCCGGAATTCCATGACTTTGGCATCGCACAGCTGCCTGCGCCTGACGAGGCTCTGGCTAGCAGAGCTCTACGCTGCCTGGATATCGTGGCGTTTGATACGGAGACTACTGGCCTTGAGCTGCGCCGAGGAGACACGGTGATTAGCCTGGGCGCCTGCCGGATCGTCAATGGCCGTTTACTGGCGAATGATGCGTTTGATCATTT
This sequence comes from Halomonas sp. Ps84H-12, assembly GCF_024124725.1. Lineage (NCBI taxonomy): Bacteria > Pseudomonadati > Pseudomonadota > Gammaproteobacteria > Oceanospirillales > Halomonadaceae > Halomonas > Halomonas sp. Ps84H-12. The sequence continues at coordinate 36,010 of NZ_JAMXSJ010000003.1, forward strand.
CGTGGACCCGAAGCGCGCCATTCCTGCTGCCAGTACGGTGATTCACGGCATTACCGATGCGGATGTCGCAGGCGCTGCCCCTCTTGAAACGGTGCTTGGCCTGTTTCGAGACTACATTGGCGAGGCCGTACTGCTCGCCCATAATGCGGCTTTCGATATGCTGGCCATTAGCAACCGTGGCGTTGACTTTACGATGCCTGTTTTAGACACACTGCTGATTTCAAAAGCGCTCGATGAAGCATTGGATGGTCACGATTTAGACACCCTTGCCAAGCGCTATGACCTCCACTTTCCACCGGGCACTCGCCACACGGCGTTAGGTGATGCCCGCGTTACCGCAGAGCTATGGCTAGCACTGCTGCCACGGCTCGAGGCCCGAGGCATTGATACGCTGGAAGAGCTGCTTGTCCTGCAGGCAAATGCCTTTGATAAAGAGGATGCCAGCGCACCATGAACCCCTTCAGCGCTCCTTCCCGCAGGCGTGAACGGCTCATCGCGCTGGCCCTGCTAGCACTATTTATGTTTTGCCCGCCGATGCTGCTTATTGTTGATCGTTTACCGGGCCTGCTAGGTTGGCTACCGCTCTACCTATTTGTCGTTTGGGGAGCGCTCATTGGATTCACCGCTTGGCTGGTTGAGCCCCCCAAGGAACCATGACCATGCGCGGCGATTGGGTAGTGATTGGTACCGCCTTTTGCTATTTGGCCCTGCTCTTTATGGTCGCCGCCTGGGGAGACCGGCGCGCCGAACAGGGCCGCTCGCTGATTGGCTCGCCTACGGTCTATGCCCTCTCTATCGCGGTTTACTGTACTGCCTGGACGTTTTACGGCAGCGTTGGCCGCGCAGCACAGTATGGCCCTAGCTTCCTACTGATTTACCTGGGGCCGACACTGGCGATGCTGTTAGCCCCTTTTACACTACGCAAAATGGTGCGCATTGCCGCACAGCAGCGCATTACCTCGATTGCCGACTTTATCAGCGCCCGCTACGGCAAAAGCTCCCGTTTAGGGGCACTCGTGGCCATCATGGCGCTCATCACCATCACCCCTTATATCGCGCTTCAGCTAAAAGCTATCACGGTGAGTCATGCGGTGCTGATGAACTACCCACTGGGTGCCGATATCACGCTAGAGAACGAACGCTTCTGGATGGACCGCTCTTTTTGGATAGCGATGGTGCTGGCGGTGTTTATTATTCTTTTTGGCACCCGTCACTTAGATGCCAGCGAGCGCCACGAAGGGATGGTGGCCGCCATTGCCGTAGAGTCCCTGGTGAAACTGATCGCCTTTCTGGCAGTAGGCGTATTTGTCACGTTCATCATGTTTGCAGGGCCAGGCGCCCTCTTGGCCGAAGTCGCTGCTACACCAGCATTAATCAATAGCATGCGCCTAGAAAACGTACCTGGCGGCGCAACGGGCTGGGTGGGTATGCTGCTACTGGCATTTCTGGCCTTCTTTACACTACCCCGGCAGTTCCAGGTTCTCGTGGTGGAGAATGTCGACGAGCAGCACCTCCATCGCGCCAGCTGGCTATTCCCGCTCTATTTGCTGTTGATTAACCTGTTTGTCATCCCGATTGCCTTAGCCGGGCTGCTACTTGGCGAGGGCGATCCCGATAGCTTCGTGCTCACGCTGCCCCTCTCTGCGGGGCTAGAAGGTTTGCCGCTGTTAGTCTTTATCGGTGGTCTTTCAGCCGCCACCGGCATGGTCATTGTTGAGACGATTGCCCTCTCTACCATGGTCAGCAATCAGCTCATTATGCCTCTGCTGCTGAAAGTAAAGCACCTTTATATTGAGCGCCATGGCCGGCTTGCCGACTGGCTACTCAACATTCGGCGCATCGCCATTTTACTGATTCTACTCATGGGCTATCTCTACCATGCGCTGATCGGCGATAGCTACAGCCTGGTAACCATCGGACTGGTCTCTTTTGCGGGAGTGGCCCAGTTTGCCCCTGCACTGCTCATCGGGCTTTACTGGCGCGGGGCAACGCGCCAGGGGGCAACGTTAGGGCTGCTCGCTGGATTTTTTATCTGGTTCTATACGCTGCTGCTGCCGGGGTTTGCACAGTCGGGCTGGCTGAAAGAGACGTTAATTACCCAGGGCCCTTGGGAAATCAGTTGGCTATCACCTTACGCGCTGCTGGGGCTAACCGGATGGGATATTTATACGCATTCACTGTTTTGGAGCATGCTAGTTAATGTTAGTTTGCTGATTGGCGTATCATTATTCACTCGTCCTACACCACTAGAGCAGACTCAGGCCGCACTATTTACCGAGGCAATGCACCCCAATCTGCAAACCACTTCACTCTGGCAAGGTGAAACCACCGAAGGCGCACTCCATGCACTGTTAATTCGGTATTTGGGAAGTATGGCAACTCAGCGTGTCTTTGCATCCCAAACGGCACAACCTGATACCGAGACCGATGCTTATCAGCGGCCAGCGTCTAAGGCACTAATCACTCGTGCTGAACAGGCATTGGCTGGCTCCCTAGGTAGCGCATCCGCCAGCGTATTAATCAACTCGGTCTTACGTGGTGAAGCAGTAGATGTAGAGTCAGTGCTCACTATTTTAGACACCACCTCCCAGGCCTTAGAGTACAACCGCCAATTAGAGCAAAAGTCCCAGGAACTAGCTCGTGTCGGTGAAGAGCTACGCAGCGCTAACGAACGGCTACGTGAGCTTGATCGCATGAAAGATGAGTTTGTCGCTATGATCAGTCATGAACTTCGCACGCCACTAACATCTATACGATCATTTGCAGAAATTTTACGCGATACACCCGATATCGCGGCCGATAAACGACAACAATTTCTCAGCATTATGGTACTGGAAAGCCAGCGCCTTTCCCGACTTATTGAGGAGATCTTGGATTTAGCGCGACTTGAAAGCGGCCGATTAACCATGAAACCAGTGGCGGTTGACTTAACCAAGCTAGCCAAACAGAGCAGCGATGCCATTTTCCGCTTACATGACGAACAGAGTGTCGAATTTGAGTTCTTTGCGGAAGCGTCACCTGCCATAGTCACTGCCGACCCGGACCGTCTTGAACAGGTGATTATTAATTTACTGGAGAATGCACGGAAATTTGCTGCTCCCCAGCACCCAAACATTAGGTTATCGGTTTATCCGGTTGATAATACCTTTCAACTAAGCGTCGAGGATAACGGCCCAGGCATTCCCCCGTCAGAGCGTGAAAACGTCTTTGAAAAGTTTTATCAACTCCAGCTGAGAGAGCACACTACGGAAAAAGGCCGACCCAAAGGCAGCGGTTTAGGCTTGCCCATTAGCCGCGCTATAATTCACCACCTGGGTGGCAAACTATGGGCTACCGAATCCCCATTAGGTGGCACCAAAATGGTATTGGAACTTCCGAAAGCCTCTTTTATGTAAACAATGAGGTGCGCGCCCTAATGGACGCCCATAATTAGCTAGCCGTGCTGCTATCGCGGCGGGGGTCGGGCTCGAACATCGCATCGCCCACCTCGTCGATGTAACGCTGCGCTTTAGACACCATCAGTGCATCACAAGCCTCACGCCCCGGCAACATATCGGAACGCTCAAACCGGTGCTCTTGTGCGCCACCTTGGCTATCGGGTTTGCGTATCCAGCCGCTCACGCGGTACTGGCCGCTTTGGTTATCGGGCTGGGAGATAATTAAATACTCTTTATACTCCACCGGTTCAGCCGCTTTGGTGCCAGTACTCGTGTTACCACCGCCCTGCGAACCAAATAAGCCTGAAAGCAACTTCTTAAACATAACGGCTCCTGTTACGCAGTGGCCAGCCCTGAGGCTGGCCACTGTTGAACGTTAGCTCTGCTGACGACCTTTGCCCGCGGCAATACGAAGACGCAGCGCATTCAGCTTGATAAAGCCTTCGGCATCTTTCTGATTGTAAGCACCCGCATCGTCTTCAAACGTTGCGATAGACTCATCAAACAGCGACTGCTCAGATTTACGACCGACTACCGTAGCGTTACCTTTGTAGAGCTTCATGCGGACAACACCCGAGACATTTTTCTGCGTCTCGTCAATAGCAGCTTGCAGCATGCGGCGCTCAGGGCTCCACCAGTAGCCGTTGTAGATCACTTCGGCATACTTGGGCATCAGCTGATCTTTCAGGTGAGCCTCTTCACGGTCTAACGTCAGTGACTCGATCGCGCGGTGAGCGCGCAGCATGATCGTGCCTCCCGGCGTTTCATAGCAGCCACGCGACTTCATGCCCACATAGCGGTTCTCAACGATATCCAGGCGGCCAATGCCGTTATCGCCACCCAGCTTGTTGAGTTTCTCCAGCACTTCATGTGCCTTCAGCGCTTCGCCGTCAATCGCAACGATGTCGCCTTTCTCGTACGTCAGCTCAACGTAAGTCGGCTGCTCTGGCGCGGCTTCAGGAGAAACGCTCCAACGCCACATGTCTTCTTCGGCTTCGGCCCAAGGATCTTCCAGAATGCCGCCTTCGTAGGAGATGTGCAGCAGGTTAGCATCCATGGAGTAGGGAGATTTCTTCTTCTTGTTGGAGAAATCGACCGGAATATTGTGCTCTTCACAGTAAGCCATCAGCTTTTCGCGTGAAGTGAGATCCCACTCGCGCCATGGCGCGATGACTTTAACGCCTGGCTTCAGCGCGTAGCCGCCCAGCTCAAAACGCACCTGGTCGTTACCTTTACCCGTCGCACCGTGAGAAATAGCGTCTGCACCGGTTTCGTTAGCAATTTCGATCAAGCGCTTGGCAATCAGCGGACGAGCAATAGAGGTGCCCAGCAGGTACTCACCTTCATAAATAGTGTTCGCACGGAACATCGGGAAGACGTAGTCACGCACGAACTCTTCGCGTAGGTCTTCGATGTAAATCTCTTTTACGCCTAGCGCTTGCGCTTTGGCACGAGCAGGCTCGACTTCTTCACCTTGACCGATGTCGGCAGTAAAGGTCACTACCTCGCAGTTGTAGGTCTCTTGCAACCACTTAACGATTACGGATGTGTCCAGGCCGCCTGAATATGCCAGCACAACCTTTTTGACATCGGACATTCTTTGCTCCTTGTAAAAAGCAGTTCACTAGAAAGGGTAGCGCCCTTAAGCCAGCGCTACCTGTTTATTCAAACCGTCAGTATAGCGTTCTCAATGCTCAGCGAATACCGTCAACGACGCCTTAGGGGTAAAGCTGCTAGAATCACCCAACCATAGCGGCAAACACTCGCCGCTGATTCTGACCGACTACTCGCTTTACTAAGGAGAGCTGCATGAGCGAGGCAATTGCCCGCGAATTGATGGCCCAGCGTTTTCGCAGTTATTTACCGGTTGTCATTGATTTGGAGACGGGTGGGTTTAATGCCCAAACGGACGCCGTATTGGAAATTGCAGCTGTCACCCTCACCATGGACCCGGACGGTAATTTACTGCCTGACGCGACCTATGCGTACCACATCCACCCCTTTGAGGGGGCCAACGTGGAGCAGTCGGCTTTAGACTTCACAGGGATCAATCTGGATGACCCGCTGCGTCGCCAAGTGGCACTCAGTGAGTCTGAGGCACTGGGTGAGATCTTTCGGCCCATTCGCAAATCGTTGAAAGCCCACGGCTGCTCACGAGCGATTCTCGTCGGCCACAATGCCGCCTTCGACCACGGCTTTCTGAATGCCGCGGCCAACCGCTGCAACATCAAACGCAATCCGTTTCACCCCTTCTCAAGCTTTGATACGGCGACGCTCGCAGGGTTTGTGTATGGTCAAACTGTGCTGGCCAGAGCGTGCCGTGCGGCAGGCATTGAGTTTGATAACAAAGCAGCCCACTCCGCGCGTTACGATACCGAGCGCACGGCTGAGCTGTTTTGCGCAATGGTTAACCGCTATAAAGATTTGGGCGGCTGGCGACTAGCCCAGCGTGAACAAGCGCTGGACGGTAGCGATGAGTAATCCGCGCAGGCAGCTAAAAACCCCCGCAGCGGCGGGTTTGAAACAGCATGTAATGCAGCAGAAATAGCTTTACGCTAAACTTTGCGTCATTTATGAGCGCTTGGTTCACAGGGCGACTTTCAGTGCGCCTGTGAAGCATCGGCAAGCAAGGGAGCGAACGCTTGCCGTCAATAACGATGAAACCACCCGTTTTCAGGAGATGAGACGTTTCCATGGCCCAGCATAATGCCTTTTACGCCCAGTCCGGTGGCGTTACCGCCGTCATAAATGCCAGCGCCTGCGGCGTTATCGAAGCTTGCCGGCAAGCCCCCGACCAAATCGGCAAGGTGTATGCCGGCCATAACGGCATTATTGGTGCGCTGACGGAAGACCTGATCGATGTCACCCAAGAGAGTGATGATGCCATTGCGGCACTTCGTCATACGCCTGGCGGTGCGTTCGGTTCGTGCCGCTACAAGTTGAAGGATATTGATACCCACCGCGCCCAGTACGAGCGCCTGATCGAAGTCTTCAAAGCGCACGATATCCGCTATTTTTTCTACAACGGTGGCGGTGACAGCGCCGACACCTGCCTAAAGGTCTCACAGCTTTCAGAAAAGCTTGGTTACCCGCTGACCGCGATTCATGTTCCTAAAACCGTCGACAATGACCTGCCCATTACCGACAACAGCCCCGGTTTTGGCAGCGTCGCAAAGTACATTGCCACGTCTACCCGTGAAGCATCGCTGGATATCGCCTCCATGTGCGCCACGTCCACCAAAGTGTTCGTGCTGGAAGTGATGGGCCGCCATGCGGGCTGGATTGCCGCCGCAGGCGGACTGGCAGGCGAAGGTGAAGGCGAGCCGCCACACCTGATTATCTTTCCGGAAGTGTCCTTTAACCGTAAAGCGGTCATGGCACGAGTGGATGAGAGCGTTAAGAAGTACGGCTACTGCGTGATCGTCGTATCCGAAGGCGCGCGCTACGAAGACGGCACCTTCCTGGCAGATGCGGGTAACACCGATGCTTTCGGTCACCGCCAGCTAGGCGGCGTTGCGCCCACTCTGGCCGGTATGATCAAGCAAGATTTAGGCTACAAATACCACTGGGCCGTGGCCGACTACCTACAGCGTGCGGCTCGCCACTTAGCATCAAAAACCGACGTTGAGCAAGCATACGCAGTGGGCCGTGAAGCGGTGACGCTGGCACTGGCAGGCAAGAACTCCATGATGCCGGCGATCCGCCGTATTTCACAAACCCCCTACCAGTGGGATGTGATTTCTGCGCCGCTGTCGCAAATTGCCAACCAAGAGAAATTCATGCCTCGCGATTTCATCAGCGAGAACGGCTTTGGCATTACTCAAGCATGCCGAGACTACCTCTCGCCGCTGATCCAAGGCGAAGACTTCCCGCCGTTCGAGAATGGCCTGCCTAAAGTCGCCAAGCTCAAGCTGGCGAAAGTGGAGCAGAAGCTGCCTAAATTCACACTGTAACTTCTCGGCTGGCTGAAACGCTGGCCTAGAAGAAGGGGCGATGACCAGTCATCGCCCCTTCTTAATTGATTGTCCCGTCCTGAATAGAGTGGACTACTGGACGCTTTCCTAACGCAGCAGCCAGGAAAGCACCAATAGCAAAAGCAAAATGCCCGCTACGCCTTGCCAAAAGCGCCGGGACTCCGTCCGCGGCTCTTCTCGCTGAGGCATCCGTCCTAACGGGATACGTAGCGCGTGAAGAAACTCCGACATGCGCCTAAAGCGCAGCGGCCGCTGTGGGTCCAGCGCTCGGCGCAGTGCCTCATCCAACGCGGGGGTAATCTCCGGGTTGATGGTACGAGCGCTACGGTAGCTGAGCTCTTCTAAATCGGTATGACAGCGCAGCTTATTCGGCGTCAAGGTATAGGGCAGTTCTCCGGTTAACAGCCAATAAACCGTGGATGCCAGCGAGTACTGATCGCTGCGTCGCCCCACACTGTCGCCCAGGGCGTACTCTGGCGCCGTGTGCTCATTAAAGCCGATTTGGCGAAGCAGTTCGCCTGAGTGACGATGGCCATCCACTTCACGCATGTGGCAGGCGCTAAAATCCGCCAGCACTACCTTTCCATGCTGATCAATCAGCACGTTATCTGGCATAACCTGCTGATGGATAATATCGCGGTGATGCAGCGCTTGAACTGCCTTGCCTAACTGATTGGCAATATCGAGACGTTGGACGAGGCTCGCTTGCGGGTGGCGTTCCGCCCATTGGCGCAGGGTCTCACCTTCTACGTTCTGCATGAGGTAGTAGAGGTAGCGACGTGGGCGCGAGGGTTCCATGACTTTCACTACAAAGGGTGAATTCACCCGCTCTACCACCCACTGCTGCAGCAAAAAATGCTCTAAATAGGCGTTACGCAGCGAAAGTTCCGGGCTGGGCGCTTTCATCACCATCACGCGATCGCTATGCACATCACGGACTCGGTAAACGCGAGATTGGGCGTTTCGTGACAGCACGGCCTGAACCTCTAACCCATCAAGGCGCTCGCCAGGAGCTAATTCAGGGGGGATTGGCAGATCACCGTAGAGCATGCCAGGATGGTCGGTTTCTTCTTCGGGTAGCTCATCAATGCGCAATAGTTGGAAGCAGAACTGATCACCGCCGTAACCGCGCTCCTGAGCGCGCTGTTTTGCCTCACTGGCCAAACGCTCGCAGGCGGCATCCAAATCGCTGGCGTCTTGGCGAATAAGCCGCACGTAGTCCGACGGCATCAGCGTGCCGCGCACCGCCTGGGTAGTGAATACGAACAGGTCGCCCTGTTTAAGCGCTAGATGGGTGTAGTCGATGTCGACGCTGCCATCCATCCCCAAAGCGCGGGAGGGATAACGATAGCCGCCTACGTCGGTCACATGGTCACGAGTGAGCTGCTCAAACTCGGCACCACGTAAGCGAAATACCAGCGTATCGCCCATATGGAACAGATGCCCTTCGCGGCCCAAAAACACCATCGCGGAGAGTGAGGAAACAAAGCCACCCTCTTTAACATGCTGGCTCTGGCTGTAGCACCAACTATTAAGAGCACGCAGCACACGGGTAGCCGAGGTTTTGGTATCCCAGTGTTCAGGCGTCGAGTAGTAATCCGCAAGAAACCCGCGCACGCTCAAATCTCCCGCCTGCTTGGCCATGGTATTGCGGGAAATCGAGTCACTAATCACCGCACAGCCGCCCTTCACTTTTAACAGCGGTGCTTCCGGCAGGCGCACCGACATTGAGCTGCGGTGCTGCCGCCGCTCCGGGGCAACAAACGCTTGACCATAACTAATTAGCAACTGGGCGTGCGCCAACTCATCCTCCTAGGCTTACGACTCACCATCGCAACTACCATTTCACCAACATCACAACCACACAGGGCTATCATACACGCTGGCACAGTGAAACGATGCCCACCAAACGTCGCGAACGGTACAAAAACCCTACTCATGGCGCGTGACTGCCTGGAAGTGCATCAAGCCGACTAATATGAGACATCCCCTTAAATCGCAATGAACTTCAACATCCACGCCGCTAAACACCTATGTCGCATTGGTAATCTATCGACCATGTTCGTATAATTCTTCACCATTAATGCAATGCATCAACTGCTTAGCTACTGCGCTCTGCAATAGGTAAGAAAAGCCAAGCCAAGGAACCAACGATGAACTTTGATAACATCCCCGCTGGAAAGGATCTGCCCAACGATATCTACGTGGCGATCGAAATTCCTGCTAACCACGCGCCGATTAAGTATGAAATCGACAAAGATATGGGTGCCCTCCTCGTTGACCGTTTCATGGCCACGCCCATGTTCTACCCGGCCAACTACGGCTTTATCCCGCACACGCTGGCCGACGACGGTGACCCGCTAGACGCGCTGGTAGTGACCCCTCATCCGGTAGCGCCTGGCAGCATCATTCGCGCGCGTCCGGTGGGCATTCTGAACATGACCGACGAAGCCGGCGAAGACGCCAAGCTGGTATGCGTGCCGCACCCGAAACTCTCAACGCTGTATGATGACGTGCAGGAAGTGACTGACCTCCCCGAACTGCTGCGCCAGCAAATTGCTCACTTCTTCGAGAACTACAAAGACCTCGAAAAAGGCAAGTGGGTCAAAGTTGAGTCTTGGGAAGGCGTTGAAGCCGCTCGCAAGGCCATTGAAAAGTCGGCCGCAGCTTACAAAAAAGCGTAATTAGCGTCACGACACTGATTGCAAAGGCCGCCTTTAGAGAAGCGGCCTTTTGCGTTTACATTAACGGAGCATGAAGCACCGCGTCACGTCACCGCAGTAAATGCGCTAATCTCAACAGGTGCGCTATCCTGCCTCTTTGCACCCAACCTGTTACCAACGCGTAAGGATACTCCGTGTTACTCATGCAACGTTTTAGCCTATTTTTTTTGTTGTGCTGGCTACCTTTATTGGCCCACGGGCAGTGGTTCTCTTCTAGCAATCAGAGCGACTTCCTGCCGGTAATGGAAGCCTTCCAGCCCAGCGCTTGGCACGATGGTGATACGCTCAGCATCGGGGTCGATATTGCCGATGAGTACTATTTGTACCGCCACCAGCTTGACGTCACGAGCCAGCAGGCATCGGTCGACTTAGAAGACCCCATCATTCCACAGGGCTCATTCACCACCGATCAATTTATGGGGGATGTGTACGTTTTTCGCGATCAGCTCGTTTTTGATGTTCCGCTGAGCGCCCCTTATAGCGGGCCAATCAGTATCGAGCTGACCTTTCAGGGATGCGCCGATGCGGGGTTATGCTACCCACCTGAGCGTATCACCCTTGAAGCCGCAGAAACGTCACCGCCCAGCACGTTTGCCAACTGGCAGTATGAGAGCGAACAAAGCTCTCCAAATCAAACAAGCACGGGTGAACCTACCCCAAGCAGCGCAGCGACTCAATCGGGCGAGAACGCTGGCTTCTCCGCCCCGCAAAGTGAAGATAGCAAATTCAGCGCGCTGATTAGTGATACCAGCCTACCGCTCGCCTTAGGGCTCTTTTTCCTCGTGGGTATTGGGCTCACCTTTACGCCCTGTGTGCTGCCTATGATTCCCATTCTGTCGTCCATCGTGGTTGGCCAGAACCCCACCAAGCCCCGCGCTTTTGTCCTGTCAGCCAGCTATGTACTCGGCATGGCCATTACCTATGCCTTGGTGGGCGTGCTAATGGGGCTATTTGGTGCGGGGCTCAACCTCCAGGCACATTTACAGTCCGCCCCCGTTTTAATTACTTTTGCCATTCTGTTTACCCTGTTCGCTTTGGCAATGTTTGGCGCCTTTGACCTTCGCATGTCACCGCGAATCGCCAGCAAAGTAGACTCTTGGCAAGCCCGCGCCCAGCGCAGCGGCCCACTGGGCTTGGCGGTGGCGGGTGCGCTGTCAGTGCTAGTGGTGTCTCCCTGCGTAACGGCTCCGCTAGCGGGCGCCTTGGTATTTATCTCTTCCACTGGGGACGCCATTATGGGTGGCGCAGTGCTGTTTGCGCTTGGACTTGGCATGGGGCTCCCTTTATTGCTTGTGGGCACCTTCGGCGCAACGCTGCTACCCCGCTCTGGCGGCTGGATGAATGGCGTTAAAATTGCTTTCGGGCTGTTGTTATTAGGTATAGCGATTTGGATGATTGAGCGTTTAATTGCGCCATCAATCTCTCTTCTGCTGTGGGCGGCCCTAGCAATCGGCAGTGCCCTTACCCTTGGCGCACTGAATACATCGCCCTCTCACGGCTGGGCAAAAGCCCGGCAAACGGCGGGGTTAATGCTGTTGGCCTGGGGGGTAGCACTCGTGTTGGGCGCCGCCCAAGGAGGCAGCAATCCATTACGACCGCTATCGGTGACCACTTCTAGTACAGGGGAAGCCGCTACCACTCCAATCTTTGAAGAAGTCGACAGTCTCAGCGCACTACAGTCTGAGCTGGAGCAAGCCTCTCAAGCGGGGCAGCCCGTGTTTGCCCACTTCACGGCAGAGTGGTGTATCTCCTGCAAACTGATGGAGCGAGAGGTCTATCCTGATCCTCAAGTCGCCGCTGCATTGAACGATTTTCAACTAATCGCGGTCGATGTGACAGAGACCAATGCACAAAGTCGCGAACTGCTCAATCATTTCAACCTTTTTGGCCCGCCCAGCCTGCTACTCTTTAGCCAGGGCAAGGAAGTGCGCGAAGCTCGCATTCAGGGCGAAGTGACTGCTCAAGACCTCGTTCAGCATCTCGACTCGTTCAAGCGCTGGCAGCAGGGATAAAAGATGAACTCATGGTCGGTTGCGACAGTGCAACCGGCTTTGAACACATTTTTAAGCTGCCGTGTCGCGATCGTCGTCAAACAGTTGTTTAAGTCGCAAATATCACACACATTACCGCGGCTACTGGACAGTGGGTGACTTTTTCGGCAAACTCCACAGCCATATTTGCTAAAAAACCCATCTTTTAGCACTGAGTCTGGGTTAACGTTCGCCATCGTGCTGCGTTCTCTTCATTTTTAAATTTGGTTTACTGCACTTAAAAGCGCCGCGCCTAGCAGGCATATCTCTCCTGTGACGACGTGTTACTTTGATCAACTTTTGGGGCTATACGAATGGATATTCGCAAAGTTAAAAAACTGATTGAGCTGCTGGAAGAGTCCAACATCAGTGAAATCGAAATTCAGGAAGGTGAAGAATCGGTTCGTATCAGCCGTCACCCCAACGGCACTGCGTGGCAGCCGCAACCGATGCCTCAGTACGCGCAGCCCGCGCCTGCTGCTCCTCAAGCGCCGGTGGCCACTACCCCCGCCGATGCCGAACCTCAAGGCGCTAGCTATCGCGGTGAAGCAGTTAACTCGCCGATGGTAGGTACCTTCTATCGCAGCCCGGCACCAGGTGCGAAAGCATTCGTTGAAGTAGGCGACACAGTGAAGCAAGGCGACACTGTGTGTATCGTTGAAGCTATGAAAATGATGAACCAGATTGAAGCCGACCGCGACGGCGTGGTTGAGGCCATCCTAGTGGAAGATGGCGAGCCGGTGGAATTTGATCAACCGATGATCGTCCTCGCTTAATCTCTCATATCAACACGGGTGGATTCTCCCATGCTGGACAAGGTACTTATCGCGAACCGCGGCGAGATAGCCCTTCGTATCTTACGCGCATGTAAAGAGCTAGGGATTAAAACCGTTGCGGTTCACTCCAAAGCAGACCGCGAACTGATGCACGTTCGTCTTGCCGATGAAGCCGTCTGCATTGGCCCTGCCTCTTCGGCGCAATCGTACTTAAACATCCCTGCGCTGATCAGCGCGGCTGAAGTGACTGACTCTAGCGCCATTCATCCCGGCTATGGCTTCCTATCTGAGAACGCCAACTTTGCCGAGCAGGTGGAGCGTTCGGGCTTCACTTTTATTGGCCCACGCGCTGAAACCATTCGCCTGATGGGCGATAAAGTCAGCGCGATTGAAGCCATGAAGGCCGCTGGCGTACCGACAGTACCCGGTTCCGACGGCCCGCTAGGTGATGATGACGCCACTAACCTGGCCACTGCACGTCGCATTGGCTACCCAGTCATCATTAAGGCGGCTGCCGGTGGTGGTGGACGCGGCATGCGTGTTGTGCATACCGAAGGCCACCTACTCTCCGCCATTACCGTTACCCGCACCGAAGCCCATTCCGCTTTTGGCGATGGCACGGTTTATATGGAGAAGTTTCTCGAGAAGCCTCGCCATGTGGAAGTTCAGGTGCTGGCTGATGGCCAGGGCAATGCTATTCACCTGTATGACCGCGACTGCTCGCTACAGCGCCGCCACCAGAAAGTACTCGAAGAAGCACCGGCCCCAGGTATTGATCCAGAAGCCCGTGCTAAAGTGCTCGAAGCCTGCCGCCAGGCGTGCATCGAGATTAACTACCGCGGTGCGGGTACGTTCGAGTTCCTATACGAAGACGGTGAGTTCTTCTTCATCGAAATGAACACCCGCGTACAGGTAGAGCACCCGGTGACAGAAATGGTCACGGGCGTGGATATCGTTAAAGAGCAGCTGCGTATTGCTTCAGGCATGCCGCTCTCAATTCGCCAGGAAGATGTAAAGCTGAACGGTCACTCCTTTGAGTGCCGTATCAATGCCGAAGATTCGCGTACCTTTATGCCCTCTCCTGGCAAAGTCACACTGTTCCACGCACCCGGTGGCCTAGGCGTTCGAATGGACTCCCACCTTTACACCGGCTATACCGTTCCGCCGCACTACGACTCCCTGATTGGTAAATTGATTACCTGGGGCGCTGACCGCGAGATCGCTTTAACGCGCATGCGCAACGCGCTCGATGAGCTGCTGGTCGAAGGCATCAAGACCAATATCGACCTTCAGAAAGATCTGGTGCGGGATAGCTACTTCCGCCAGGGTGGTGTCAATATTCACTACCTGGAAAAGAAACTAAGCAGCTAAGCCATAGGTTGCTACTACGCCTGCCGCTTGGCGGGTGTTTCTGCGGGGTGGCCATCGCCACCCCGCTGCTGTTTTGTCCTAGTTATATCGCAATTTCGCTTGTTCCTTTATCCTCTAAAACGCCGTGGAGACCCCCGATGCCCTGGCTGCAATTAAAAGCACACGTCGCCCCCGAACAAGCCGACCTCCTCGAAGAGCTGCTGCTCGAGGAGGGCGCGACGGCCATTGGCCTACAGGACGCCCACGACGATCCCGTCTTTGAGCCCGAGCGCGGCACAACCCCACTATGGCAAGACACCATTTTGACGGGCCTCTATGATGATCTCGACGGCATCAACGACATGATAAGCCGTATTGAAGCCGCCTGGGCTGAGCAAGTGCCCGGTGAGCCGTGCCCGACCATTGAATACGAGCTGCTGGCGGACCGTGACTGGGAGCGAGAGTGGATGGATGATTTCACCCCTCTTCGCATGGGTGAACGGTTATGGATTGTGCCTAGTTGGCATGAGCCGCCCGAAGCTGGCGCGGTCAATTTAATCCTTGATCCGGGCCTCGCGTTTGGTACAGGCACACATCCGACCACCGCGCTATGCCTTGAGTGGCTGGATAGTTTAGCCGTGCGTAATGAACTGCAGGGCAAAGCCGTACTGGATGTAGGCTGTGGGTCAGGCATCCTCGCCATTGCGGCGCTGAAGTTAGGCGCGACCCATGCAGACGGCACGGATATTGACCCACAAGCGCTACAAGCCAGCCGCGAAAACGCGGAGCGTAATGCTATTGGCGCGGCGCAGCTCGCGCTCTACTACCCAGAACAACTCAAAGGCGGCTCCTACCCCATCGTCACGGCCAATATTCTAGCGGGACCGCTGGTCGAGCTTTCTAGCATGATTGCTAGCCACGTAGCGCCCGGTGGTCACATTGCACTATCCGGCATACTGGCCAATCAAGCCTCAGACGTGCTGGAAGCCTACGAAGCCCAAGGGCTTTATATGGATGAACCCACCGTGCGCGAAGGCTGGGTGCGGTTGACAGGCCGCCGCCCCGCATAAAATCGGAATTGGCCTTCAATCCCTTGCCGAGTAGGCGTATCATACGCCCCCTTGAAACGTCCTACTCGTCGATTTCATGCCTACCAAAGTGCACCGCAATGACCTTGATGATTACTTCGCCACCTGCGATTGGGCCTTACCAACTGCCTAACCCGGTAATGCTGGCCCCCATGGCGGGCGTCACCGACCGCCCGTTTCGCCAGCTCTGCCGTCGGCTAGGGGCTGGCTGGGTGGTGGGTGAAATGGTCACCGCTGACCCTTCACTATGGCATACCCGTAAATCTCAGCTACGCATGGATCATCAAGGCGAGCCCGCCCCCCGGGTAGTGCAAATTGCCGGTGGCGATGCCGAGATGCTGGCCCAGGCCGCCCGACTTAATGCTGAGCTTGGCGCGCAAATCATCGACATCAACATGGGCTGCCCAGCGAAAAAGGTCTGCAACAAGGCGGCGGGCTCTGCCCTAATGCGCGATGAAGCGCTAGTTGCTGAGATTTTAGATGCCGTAGTGAGCTCAGTGGATATTCCCGTCACGCTCAAGATACGCACCGGCTGGTGCGCTGCGTCGAACAATGCACTGCGCATTGCCAAACTGGCAGAGTCTGCAGGCATTCAGGCTTTGGCTGTCCATGGCCGTCACCGGGAACAGCGCTATACTGGTGAGGCTGAATACGACACGATTGCTGAGATTAAGTCACACCTTGCTATCCCGGTGATTGCCAACGGCGATATCACGTCGCCCGAAAAGGCTGCCTATGTGTTGCGCTATACCGGCGCAGATGCCGTAATGATAGGCCGAGGCGCTCAGGGAAATCCGTGGATTTTTCAACAGATCACCCACTACTTAACTCATGGTGAACGGTTAGCACCACCCAGTTTGACAGAGCGCTGCCAGATACTACTTGAGCATCTGCAGGCACTGCATGCGTTCTATGGCGACACCATGGGCGTACGCATCGCACGCAAACATGTCGGCTGGTATCTCAATGACGACCAGCGCTTTTCAGACGCTGAACAGCGAGCACTCAAGCAGCAGTTTAATGCCCTTGCCTCGACTGAAGCGCAGTTTGACTGGATTAATAACGCCATGACCCACGACGCCGCTCAGCGTCTGCTAGCCAAAGGAAGCCATGCGGCATGACTGAACGCAACCTGCTCTCCAGCGAACGCTCCTCCCATCTCTCTGGCACGCTAGCAGACCCTTCCGACAGTGCCCAGCCACAGCCGCTAAGAGAAGCGGTTGAGATGGCAATGCGCCGCTACTTCGAACATCTCGATGGCAGCCAAACTACCGATTTGTATGCCATGGTGATGGCAGAGGTGGAAGCTCCTCTGTTGGCATGCGTGATGGAGCACACCGATGGCAACCAAACGCGCGCGGCGGATGTGCTTGGTTTAAACCGTGGCACGCTGCGCAAAAAGCTTAAGCTGTATGGATTAATTGAAAGTGACGCCCCTTAAAGGGGCGTTGTTGTTTTAAACTCCGACCTGCACACGACGAGCACCCTTATGGCCGATAGTACCGCTACCCCCGTTCGCCGCGCCCTGCTGAGCGTATCCGATAAAACTGGCATCGTAGAGTTTGCCCGCGGCCTCGCCGAACATGGCGTCGAGCTGCTATCCACTGGCGGCACCTTCCGCTTACTGCAAGAGAACAGTATTGCGGTTAAGGAAGTATCTGAGCACACCGGTTTTCCAGAGATTATGGATGGACGCGTTAAAACACTGCATCCAAAAATTCACGGCGGCATTTTGGCACGCCGCGGCCAGGACGACGCTGTCATGGCGGAGAATGACATCTCACCAATCGACATGGTGGTGGTGAATCTTTACCCCTTTGCCGCCACGGTCGCCAAGCCAGACTGCACGCTAGAAGACGCCATCGAGAATATCGATATCGGTGGCCCCACCATGGTACGTGCCTGCGCCAAAAACCACGCGTATACTACGATTGTGGTTAACGCCAGCGACTACGACCGGGTACTGGGCGAACTTAATGACCACTCTGGCCAAGTGAGCGCCGCCACCCGTTTTGATCTAGCCGTTAAAGCGTTTGAGCATACCGCTGGTTACGACGGCGCCATCGCCGACTATCTTGGCCGTCAGGTAGCCAGCGAAGACGCCACCTTTGCCCGCACCTTCAACCTGCAGCTGCATAAAAAGCAGGACATGCGTTACGGTGAAAACCCGCATCAGAAAGCGGCTTTCTATGTGGACCCCGCCGCCAGCGAGCCAAGCGTTGCTACGGCCAAAACGCTTCAAGGCAAACCGCTCTCTTTCAATAACGTGGCTGACACTGACGCGGCGTTTGAGTGCGTAAAAGCCTTTGAGAATACCGCCTGTGTCATCGTCAAGCACGCCAACCCTTGCGGCGTTGCCGTGGGCGCAACGGCTCTGGAAGCTTACGAGAAAGCTTTCGCGACCGACCCGACCAGCGCCTTTGGCGGCATTATCGCCTTCAATGTACCGCTGGATGCCAAGACTGCACGCGCGATTATTGACCGCCAGTTTGTCGAAGTCATTATCGCTCCAGGGGTCAGCGACGACGCAGCCGCCATTGTGGCCGAGAAGCAGAACGTGCGCCTACTGGACGTAAGCGCTCATTGGCCCGGTACGGCGCAGCCTGCATTTGACTTCAAACGCGTGAATGGCGGCCTGCTGGTGCAGGATCGTGATCAAGGCATGGTCACTGAAGATGAGCTTACCGTGGTAAGCGAACGCGCTCCGTCTGAAGAAGAAATCCGCGACCTTGCCTTTGCATGGCGAGTAGCAAAGTTCGTGAAATCCAATGCGATTGTTTACGCCAAAGCAGGCCAAACGATTGGCGTAGGCGCAGGCCAAATGAGCCGGGTTTACTCGGCTAAAATTGCCGGCATTAAAGCGGCAGATGAAGGGCTTTCCGTTCCTGGTTCAGTGATGGCTTCTGACGCCTTCTTCCCCTTCCGAGACGGCATCGATGCCGCCGCAGCAGCGGGCATTACGGCGGTTATCCAGCCTGGCGGCTCCATGCGCGACCAGGAAGTGATTGATGCCGCTAACGAAGCAGGCATTGCCATGGTATTTACCGGCATGCGCCACTTCCGCCACTAATCAGAGGATAGCCTCCTGCATTAACAAAAGCCCTCACTTGCTCCAAGTGAGGGCTTTTTCGGTCTAGGACGTATTACTTGCCAAGATCAATGCACAGGTATTTCGTTTCCAGATACTCTTCTAAGCCTTGATGGCCACCTTCACGGCCAAGACCCGACGCTTTCACCCCGCCAAAGGGTGCCGCCGCATTGGAAATAAGCCCGGTGTTAATGCCCACCATGCCATACTCCAACGCCTCCGCTACGCGCCACACGCGAGCCAAATCGCGAGAGTAGAAGTAAGAAGCCAAGCCATACTGGGTGTCGTTGGCCATCACAATGGCGGTCTCTTCGTCATCAAAGGGGAAAACGGCTGCCAGCGGGCCAAACGTCTCTTCGTGGGCCACTTTCATTGCATCGGTAGCAAAGCTGATCAGCGTTGGTGTGAAATAGTTGCCACCCAAGGGGTGCGGGTGTCCACCCAGAAGCAGCTCCGCACCGTTATCAATGGCATCTTGAACGTGCTCACTGACTTTCTTAACAGCATTCTCGTCAATGAGCGGGCCAATATTAATATTTGGCTCTGTTCCATTCCCCACCTTTAGCTCACTGTTCATTGCAACGGCAAGTTTTTCACAAAACGCGTTAATGACGCTGGATTGCACCAGAAAGCGGTTAGTACATACACAGGTTTGCCCGGCGTTACGGAATTTAGCCGCCATGGCACCTTCAACAGCCGCGTCTAAGTCCGCATCTTCAAAAACGATAAACGGCGCATTGCCCCCCAGTTCCAAAGAAATTTTCTGGATATGCTCAGCGGCCTGAGCCATCAGAGTGCGCCCCACCTCAGTCGAGCCCGTGAAGGTGATCTTACGGACTTTGGGAGATTCTGTAAGCGCTTTCGCGATGTCAGACGCACTGCCTGGCACCACATTGAAAACCCCACGGGGAATGCCAGCACGTTCGGCGAGTAACGCCAGCGCAGTGGCGGAAAAAGGCGTTTGACTGGCGGGCTTCACCACAATGGTACAGCCAGCAGCCAGTGCCGCCCCTGCTTTACGAGTAATCATCGCAGCGGGAAAATTCCACGGCGTAATCGCGCCAACAACGCCTACCGGCTGTTTCGTCACCACAATACGCTGATTAGCATTGGCGGCAGGAATGGTTTCACCATAAACACGGCGAGCTTCTTCAGCAAACCAGCGTAAGAAGCTCGCGGCGTAGGCAATTTCACCTTCTGCTTCTCTTACTGGCTTGCCCTGCTCATAGGTCATCAGCAGAGCAAGGTCATGCTTGTGTTCAAGCATTAGGTCATGCCACTTGAGCAATAAGTCTGCCCGTTCCTGAGCGGTTAACGCCCGCCATGACGGCAGCGCCGCATCGGCAGCACCAATGGCACGTTCGGTTTCCGCCTTACCTAGGCGTGGCATCTCACCAACCGACTCACCAGTGGCTGGGTTCAAAACGTTGATTTGCTCACCGCTGTCGGCGGCTACCCAACTGCCGTCAATATAGGCAAACGGGCAATACAGCTGTGTTTCTTTCAGCGCTTCCATGACAGACTCCTGACCAAATGACGGCCTTGCAGGCTCATTTACTTGTTCATGCTAAGACGAAACGAGGCATTTAACCAAGCCTTTGACATGAAACCTGCTGAGTTTCACTCAGGTCAGTTGATCAGCGTTAAAAATTCTTGGCGCGTTGCCTGGCTACTGCGAAAACCTCCCAACATAACCGATGAGGTCATACTGGAATTTTGCTTTTCCACACCGCGCATCATCATGCAGAGGTGGCGGGCCTCAATCACAACAGCCACCCCTCTTGCCTGAGTAACCTGCTGAACCGCCTCGGCGATTTCACGCGTTAAATTCTCTTGGATTTGCATTCGACGTGCATACATATCGACGATACGAGCAAATTTGGAAAGGCCCAGCACCCTGCCACTCGGCAGATAGGCGATATGGCATTTGCCGATAAAAGGCAGTAAATGGTGCTCACACATGGAGTAGAGCTCGATATCTTTGACCAGCACCATCTCATCGGTCTGTGACTCAAAAACGGCCCCATTCACTATTTCTTCTAATGATTGATGATAACCAGCATTTAAAAACTGCATGGCTTTAGCTGCGCGCTTTGGTGTATCTCGCAGCCCTTCACGGTCAGGGTTTTCACCGAGCGCGGAAATAATTTGACGGTAGTGTTGGGCGAGATCGTCGGTCATTGTAGGCCTCATCAAAACTGTGCTTATTCGCTATCACTTAATCGCCTTGCAGCAATGTTATCGCGCCAGCGAGCTTCCATTATCGGCAAGCCACTGAGTAGCTTACGGTCTCTTCCGTTTAGCTGCCTTACCTTGCGAGTGCTAGCTGAACCCTTTATCCTGTACAAAAAATATATATCAATCAATTTATGCACAATACTAACAGTAGATTAATCTATTTTAACGCACCTATGCAGGCTGTGGCAGAGTGACACGCACCCCCCTTCGGCACTAATTGAGCTGTGCTATGATAAGAGCACAATTTTCCTGCTAATAGTGCAGGGGCCACTGTTGAGAGTATGCCATGTCATTTAAATCATCGCCCTTTTGGCTAACTGCCCTGCTGGGTCCTTTCTTTGTATCACCTTTGCACGCAGAAGAGTCGGCGCTGGAACTTCCCAGCGGCGCGAAAGTAGGCGTTGAAGTCGTTGAAGCTTTGAAGTTTGATAGCAGCGAAAAACGTTACAGCGATATTCTGCTGCATCCAAAACAAGCAAGCGGCACCACCCATTCACTGCCTGAATACTGCTTGTTAGTAGCCAATGCGCAATTAAACGGTGATCGCGTCCGTATTACTACCCAAGATGCAACCTGCATTGAAACCCACGATTCAGAAAGCGCCATCTACTCAGGCACTTTTTCAGCCAGCGCCTATGCAGAAGATGGCCAGTATGGTCTTGCCTGCGACGACGGCTCCTGTTCATTAACTCCTGGACAACCCTTCGTCTTGGCATTAGATCAAAGCGTCCGTATTGATGCTCAAGACAATCCCTCGGCTGACATTAATGCCATCCGTCGCCAAGCCAATGGGGAAGGTGTCGGCAACCCTATTCCGGGTGAGCGTCCAGACCCTGACCAAAGCGTAGAAAACCCAGCCCCGATAGAACAGCCTGAGTAGTCAACCTGCAAGACCCAGGCGGCCCTTCGCGAGCATCTCACTAAGGGTCGCCTTTAAAGGTACAAGATAAAACTAATCCAGCCGATGCATTAGGCCAACCATAATGGCTTATCCAGGTGCAGTAGTTGCTGCTCAAGCTGGCGAATATGCTGATCCCAATAGCCACTTTCTGCCAGCCAGGGAAATGCCCGAGGAAAGGCAGGATCATCCCACCGAGTTACCAGCCACGCCGCGTGACGTATTAAGCGGTAAGCACGCAATGGCTCAATAAGCGACATTTGCTGATGGGGAAACGGACTTGTCTCTTCATAGCCTTCTATCATCTCACTGAGTTGCGCCCGCCATAGCTGCGGATTTTCCATGGGCAGCAGCATCCATATATCTTGGATGGCGGGCGCCATCAGGCAATCATCAAAATCGACAAGCGTAAATGTCTCATCGCGACCAAGTATATTGCCTAAATGGCAGTCTCCATGGGTACGTATCATGCTTGCAGAAGGGATATGTACTGTCTCAAGTTGGCGGCGAATCTTATCGACTGCGTTTTGATAGGCGCGGGTTTGATGATTATTAAGCCAAGGGCTTGTCACTACGCGCTGCTCGGCCTCGGTCACCCCTTCACTGAGCAATAGCGTTCCACGATGCTGAAACGGCTTTTTAGCAGCCACTTCATGAAGTTGACCCAGCACCTCACCTAAGGCAAATAGATGGGCAGGGTTATCTAACTCGGGCGCTTGTCCTATGCACTGTGGGAATAAGGCAAAGCGAAACTGCTGATACTCATGCAACGATACATCTTGGCCATTGCGCCACGGTGCCACCACCGAAACGCCCGCCTGCGTTAACTCGGTTAAAAAATCATGCTCTTCCTGAATAGCCTCATTTGACCAGCGGTTTGGCCGATAGAATTTCACGACCCAGCGGCCACCGTCGTCATCACGAAACATCAGCACACGATTCTCATAGCTATTGAGAGCAAACGGTTCGCCAGCAGGCCAAATACCTATCGACTCAACGGCTGACATAACCAGATCAGGCGAAAGCGCGCTAAACGGATGCGACATAGATGACTCCTTGGATGGGCTGCCTAGTTTATCAACTCTTCTGCAGCGGTGTACGGGCAGCGGCCCAAATATCAACGCGCTTGGCACCCTGTTCCAGCAGTACGGTCGCTAACGCATGGCCAGTGGCACCGGTTGTTACTACATCATCGATAATAGCCACATGCGCGGGCATCTCAGTGTCCACCATAAATGCACCTGCTAAGTTTTGCTGTCGCTCCCGGCGGTTTAAAGAGCGCTGAGAAGGCAAATGCTTAATACAATGCGCCTGCATCACCGGTAGATCCAACCGGTCGCCTAGCCGTTCAGCCAGCCACTGTGCCTGATTGAATCCGCGCTCTTTGGCACGCCCAGGATACATAGGTACAGGGAGCAATGCGCTGGCCATCTGGCTGGGGCACCGGGATAACATCAACTCAACTAGCAGCATTCCCGCACGCGGGGAGCCATGAAACTTAAAGTCGTGCACCAAGGAAGTTATCGTATCTTGGTAGCAAAGCGGCACTGTCGTGGTGGTAAAGCTAGGCGGCTCCGTCAGACAGTGACTACACCGTTTACCAGCCACCCCTGCCAGCGGCTCGGCACACTGCTCGCAGCTATGAAGATTCCAGGGGAGCAATGCAAAGCATTCATCGCACCACCCTGCACTTGATGAGCGCCCAGCAAGGCAAAATGCACAGTAGCCGGGCAGCCCCTGCTTGAGCCACTGGTTAATGGTCGCGATCCATTTCTTCACCGCTTCACGTCCCCCTTTACCCTCATGTTAAAAAATAGCGCTGCAAGATTTGACATTAGCGCAAATATTGATAAAATACGCCTCGTCTTCTGCGGATGTGGTGGAATTGGTAGACACGCTAGATTTAGGTTCTAGTGCCGTAAGGTGTGGGAGTTCGAGTCTCCCCATCCGCACCAATTTAAAGCGTATCATTTCAAATAATTCGGTAGCTTCATGCTAACCGAATTTTTTTGTTTCCAAACTCCCTCAAACTGCTCTAACTAGCTGACGAGCGCCTATTTTTACGCTACGTTAGCGACGACGCGCTGTGCTGCCATTAAAAGTCGATACAGAGCGCATGAATAGCCGAAGAGATCGCAAACGCGTTTTGAAATGGACCAAAGATATCGAAATGCATAAAGCACAATAATGCAGTGCGCATAATTAAAATTTTGGGGACAGACCTATGAAACCCGTCATTGCGTTTATTTGCCTTGGCACACTTACCGTCCTCTCGTTTCAAAGTCATGCTGCTGAGGAAGATAGCGATTTACCTGACTGGGCAGAGGAGCGCGTTGAGCCATTTCGAGCCAACGTTGGCAACTGGGTCGACAATACCTCTCGCAACATTGATGCATTTTTTGGGGGCGGCGAGTCCGCAACCGTCAATAATGAATCCTATCTGCGCCTTGGCCAGGAAATTGATTGGATGGAAGGTGATGGCACCAGCGGCGATATTAGTGTCCGCTACCGGATCGACTTGCCTACGACAGAAGAGCGTCTACGCCTAGTCATTGAAAGCGACCCCGAAGAATCACAAGGCACGTTGGCAGATCAAGGCTCCGGCCGCCTCTATAACGACCAGCGTGACCGCAGCACCTCCACCTTTGGCCTGGACTGGCTAGAGAGCCGTGATAAGCGCGAAAACTGGAGCAACCGAATTGGCGCGGGTATTCGCCTTCGCATGCCTCTGGACCCTTACGTACGCTTTACCAGTGAGCGGCTTTGGGATATTGGCGACGGCCCCTGGCAGTTAGAGTCTTTCAACCGAGTATCCTGGTTTAATAATGATGGTTACTCAGCGCGTACTACTTGGGACATGGGCCGACCGCTATCGGAAAATCGCCATCTACGCTTCATTACCACAGTTCAATGGCGCGAAGAAGAAGACACCTTAGAATATAGCGAAGTGGCTGAGCTGAATCAGCGACTAAATGACCGCAGCGCCATGCGCTACTCTGCCATTGCGATTGGTGAAAGCGCTTCTAACCCGCGCATGACCAATTACTACCTACAGACGCGCTACCGTCGCGATCTTCATAAAGGGATTCTGTTTGGCGATGTGATTCCTGAACTGCATTTCCAGCGTGAAGATAGCTACGACCCGCGCTGGGCAATGACCGTACGCCTAGAAATGTACTTTCAGCGGGCAATTCAGCGGGACTACTTTGAGTTTTAGCGCTACTTAACACAAACCCCTAGCCGATGAGCATCAGCGCACTATATGGCCAATGCTCATCGCTTTTTGGTTAAAGCCGCAAACCACCGTCGCATTCAATAATACGTGCAGTGAAGTAGTCGTTATCAAACACAAACGCCACGCTTTGAGCAATATGGTCAGGCTCACCTAAATGCTTTAATGGAACGCTGGCAGCAATTCTTTCCAGCATGTCTGGGCGCATTGAGGCAGTCATCTCAGTCTCGATAAACCCTGGCGCCACAGTGCCGGTGCGAATTCCATAGCGCGCCAGCTCTTTCCCCCACGTCACCGTTAGCGCATGCACCCCCGCCTTTGCCGCTGCGTAGTTACTTTGCCCCATATTACCCGCACGGGAAATACTAGAAATATTGACGATAACGCCTTCGTGCCCAGCCTCAACCATGTGTGTCGCCGCTTCACGCCCACATAGGAATACACCCGTTAGGTTAACGTCCAGCACACGCTGCCATGAAGCGAGCGACATGCGCTTTTCTACAACGCCACCTTTCGCTTTAATCAACATCCCATCGTCAGTAATGCCTGCATTATTCACACAGCCACTGACAGGCCCCAAGCGCTGGCCGATATCAGCGAAGGCATGCTGAACCGATTGCTCGTCTGCCACATTAGCAACAAATGCATGGGCAGATACGCCCTCAGAACCAAGCGCAGAGACCGCGCCATCTAAAGCCTCTGCACTCATATCAATGAGGGCAATCTGAGCCCCCTGCTTGCCTAACCGCTTGGCAATGGCAAACCCTAATCCACGGGCACCACCGGTAATCGCCACCACTTTTTTATCTAATTGCATCTCTTTCTCCTTAAGCAAGCGTGCTGACAGCTAGCGAGTACCAACAACACGCACTCTCTGCACCTACATTTGTGCACCGCAGCATATAAGAGCCAGTTTAAAATATCGAGCGGCCTTTGGCTTGCCAAACCACACTTGCTGCTTGTTTTTTATATTTCTGTCACCATATTCAACGATTACGCCTGTTTTGGAGTCGCCCATGCCTATTCTTCTCTTTATTTCGCTGTTCACTCTACTGGACTTTGTGCTGCTTTTTACCATCGGCGGCCAAATAGGCCTGCTAACCACGCTTTTATTAGTGCTAGGCACAGGCTTTATCGGGCTTTACCTCATTCGCAAGGAAGGCGTTTCTACTTTTGCCCGCGCACGCCAGCGCATGCAGATGGGTGAAATACCTTCCCAAGAGCTGCTTACTGGAGCTGCGCTAATCTTTGGTGGGGCGCTTTTGCTCGCCCCGGGGTTTCTATCGGATGCACTGGGCATTGCCTGCCTCATACCCAATGCGCGCCAGTTGCTGATGAAAGCGCTGACCTGGGCGGGGCTCAAAACCGCAACGGCCAAGCAACACACTTACCAGAGCGGCTCTTCAGGCTGGGAGCAGAACACTCAGCGCGACTATTCCAACACGCAAAACGGCCCAATTGAGGGAGAGTTTATTAGCGGCGACGATACGCCTCGTCGGCGCTAAGTGCTTATCGCCTTTGAAAACCGCTATTGTGTAATTTTTTTCTTATCCACCCCTTGAAAGGTGTTGGCTAGCCCCCATTTTTGAGTCAGCACACAGGTTCGGTGAAAGCTACGCTTTCGCCATAAACATGAAGGCAACGTGCCTTCACTTTCCGAGGGCTTAGCCCACGGAAATCACTTTAAGCTAACTGCCCCTAGGGGCTTTGACGAACCTCAGGAGAACGTGAGCATGAATATCCGTCCTTTGCACGATCGCGTTGTGATCCGTCGCGTGGAAGAAGAGCAGAAAACCGCTGGCGGCATCGTGCTACCGGGTAATGCACAGGAAAAACCCACGCGTGGCGAAATCCTGGCTGTTGGCAATGGCCGCATTCTCGACAACGGCGACGTACGCCCGCTGGATGTAAAAGTTGGCGATACGGTGATTTTCAAAGACGGCTACGGCGTTGAAAAGCAAAAAATCAACGGCGAAGAAGTTCTGATCATGAGCGAAGCCGATATCCTGGCCGTCGTTGAAGGCTAATCCGCATCGGCTACTTACTTTCACTTTTCTATTTCAATATTTAGGAAGTAACGAACATGGCAGCTAAGCAAGTTAAGTTTTCTGATGATGCTCGTAAACGCATGGCGCGCGGCGTCGACATTCTGGCAAACGCCGTAAAAGTTACGCTGGGCCCGAAAGGCCGCAACGTAGTGTTGGACAAGTCGTTTGGCGCACCGACTGTGACCAAAGATGGTGTATCGGTTGCCAAAGAGATCGAACTGAAAGACAAGTTCGAGAACATGGGTGCCCAGATGGTGAAAGAAGTCGCTTCCAAGACTTCCGACGCCGCCGGTGACGGTACCACCACGGCCACCGTTCTGGCACAGGCCATCGTAGCGGAAGGCCTGAAAGGCGTGACCGCGGGCATGAACCCGATGGATTTGAAACGCGGTATCGACCAAGCCGTGACCGCAGCGGTCAAAGAGATTCAGGCGATGTCCGTGCCCTGCACCGACACCAAGTCCATTGCGCAGGTAGGCACGATCTCTGCCAACGGCGACAAGCGCATTGGCGAAATCATCGCCGAAGCGATGGAAAAAGTCGGTAAAGAAGGCGTCATCACCGTTGACGAAGGTCGCGGCTTCGAAGACGAATTGGAAGTGGTCGAAGGTATGCAGTTCGACCGCGGCTACCTCTCGCCCTACTTCGTCACCAACCAAGACACCATGACCGTCGAGCTGGAAGATCCGTACATCCTGCTCGTCGACAAGAAGATCTCCAACATCCGCGAACTGCTGCCGGTGCTGGAAGCCGTTGCCAAGCAAGGCAAGCCGCTGGCCATCATCGCCGAAGATATCGAAGGCGAAGCGCTGGCGACGCTGGTCGTGAACAACATGCGTGGCATCGTGAAAGTCGCGGCTGCCAAAGCACCTGGCTTCGGCGACCGTCGCAAAGCCATGCTGCAGGATATCGCTATCCTGACGAACGGCACCGTGATCTCCGAAGAAGTAGGTCTGACCCTTGAGCAGGCGAACCTGGATCACCTGGGTACTGCCAAGCGCATGACCATGTCTAAAGAGAACACCACCATCATCGATGGCGCAGGTGCCGAGGACGACATCGAAGCACGCGTTAATCAAATCCGTGCGCAAATCGAAGAAACGTCCTCTGACTACGACAAAGAGAAGCTGCAAGAGCGCGTTGCCAAACTGGCAGGCGGCGTTGCCGTTATCCGCGTCGGTGCGGCGACCGAAGTCGAAATGAAAGAGAAGAAGGCCCGCGTCGAAGATGCGCTGCACTCGACTCGCGCTGCCGTAGAAGAAGGCGTCGTACCTGGCGGTGGTACTGCCCTGGTTCGCGTGATGGCCAAAGTACAGGGCCTGACCGGTGACAACGAAGATCAGAACCACGGTATCAACATGGCGCTGCGTGCCATGCAGGCACCGCTGCGTCAGATCGTCACCAACGCGGGCGAAGAAGCCGCTGTGGTCATCAATCGCGTCAAAGATGGTGAAGGCAACTTCGGTTACAACGCACAAACCAGCGAGTACGGCGACCTGTTCGAAATGGGTGTTCTCGACCCGGCAAAAGTAACCCGCACTGCATTGCAGTCTGCTGGTTCCGTTGCTGGCCTGATGATCACCACCGAGTGCATGATCGCCGACGACCCGGAAGAGAAAGAAGCTGCCCCGGATATGGGCGGCATGGGCGGAATGGGTGGCATGGGCGGCATGATGTGATGCACCCATGAGCCTAACGCTCTGACGTTGAACGTCATCAAGAACCCCGCTTCGGCGGGGTTCTTTCATTAGTACCGACGTCATGGCGTCATAAAGCGTGCTACCATCACCGACTTTATTTGGCAGCTTTTAGGTTCGACTTCCCGTGCTTTCCAATATTCGTATCGTGCTGGTGCAAACGTTCCACCCAGGCAACATAGGCGCAACAGCCCGCGCCATGAAAACCATGGGGTTGACGGAGCTCGTGCTGGTCAATCCTCGTACCTTCCCCGATGAAGAAGCCACTCGCCTAGCCGCCGGCGCAACGGACGTATTAGAAAACGCTCGCTGCGTAAAGACACTCGAAGAGGCCGTGAATGACTGCGTGCAAGTGGTCGGTGCCAGCGCTCGGCTGCGCAGCATGCCACTGCCCCATTTCGACGAGCCTGACGAGATGGCCCAGCAAGTCATCGACAACGCCCACCAAGCCCCGGTGGCCCTGGTATTTGGCCGCGAACGCTCCGGGTTGACCAACGATGAGATTCGCTGCTGCAGCCACCAAGTCAGCATTCCCGCCAATCCCGAGTATGGCATTCTCAATCTATCGCAAGCGGTTCAGATTCTAGCCTACGAAGTGCACCGCGCCTGGCGCAAGCGCAACGCCAGCGGCTATGAGTATCAGCGCCCGCTGGAAGCGACGCCGCCTAGTCGCCAACAGTTTGGCTATTTCCAGGAACATCTTGGCCGCTTGATGCAGCAAAGCGGTTTTTTAACCCAGCCCCACGCCCGTACCGAAGAGCAGCTTCAAGCGCTGTTTGCCCGTGCACAGCCTAGCCGCAAAGAGCTGTCCCTACTCCGTGGTCTGCTAAGTGCCTTTGAAGCGCACTTGCCTAAACAGTAACGTCTTATCCACTCAACGCGCTTTCATCAAGCACTTCCATCAAAAAAGGGCAGCCTCAGCGCTGCCCTTTTGGTAAGTATTGAGTGTGCTTAAAGCGTCATGGCCGCCAGCCAACCAAACGCAATCAGCGGAAGGTTATAGTGAAGGAAGGTCGGCACGACGCTATCCCACATATGGTCATGCTGGCCGTCCACGTTCAATCCTGAGGTGGGCCCCAAAGTGGAATCCGAGGCTGGCGACCCCGCATCGCCCAAAGCGGCAGCGGTGCCCACCAGCACTACGGTCGCCATGGGTGAGAAACCAAACTGCACGGCCAGTGGTACGAAGATCGCCGCAATGATGGGAATGGTTGAGAACGAAGAGCCGATGCCCAGGGTAATGAACAGGCCGACCAGCAGCATGACCAAAGCGGCCAAGCCACGATTATCGCCAAACAGATCGAAGGCACCCGCCACCAGCGAGTCGATATCGCCGGTAGCTTTCATGACTTCCGCAAAGCCTGCCGCCGAAATCATGATAAAGCCAATCAAAGCCATCATCCGCATACCGCTGGTGAACAAATCATCAGCCTCGCGCCATTTGAAAATACCACCCAATGACAGCAAGCCGATACCCACCAAGCCTCCAACGATCATCGAGCCAGTGTAGAGCTGAAGGCCTAACGCCGCCACGATCGCCACGCCTGACACGACTAACCCTAAGAGGTGCGGTTCGACAGGCGTGTGCGTCTGGCCATTGAGCGCGGCCACGTCCTTGCTCGCGTAGCTACGCTGGCCGCGATAGCTAAACAGTAGGGCGACCAACAGGCCCATGGCCATACCACCCACCGGAAGCGCCATGGCCATGGGCACCATGCCACGCGAGATTTCCAGCCCTAGTGGCTCTCCGGCACTGTTCAGGTTTGCCAACAAAATATCGTTCAAGAAGATCGCCCCGAATCCTACCGGCAGCAGCATATAGGGTGCCGTAAGACCAAAGGTCAGCGCGCAGGCCACGGCACGGCGGTCGAGTTGCAGGCGATTCATCACCGCCAGCAGCGGTGGAATCAGCACGGGAATGAACGCGATATGGACCGGAATGGCATTTTGTGAGGAGATGGCGACCAGTAACACGGCCACCAACAGCAACATCTTCACCCGCGCTTGGTGGGCGGCGGTCGCCTCTTTACCTAGCAAGGTGATCAATCGATTTGCCAGCATGTCCGGCAACCCAGAACGAGAGATGGCCACGGCAAAAGCGCCTAAGGTTGCGTACGCCAGCGCCACCTGCGCGCCTCCGCCGACGCCCTCGTTGAACGCGCTGAGCGTATCGTCCAGGGAAAGGCCTCCGACCAGCCCCCCTACTAACGCACCGACCACCAGCGCAAATACAACGGACACACGAAGAAGCGACAGTGCCACCATGACGAGCACTGCGAGAATTACTGCATTCATGGAAATACCCAGGGTTATTGGAAGGTCATCAACGCCAAAGGTGGCGGATTTTAACAGATGGGGCGCGCTTAAGCAGGCGAAAGTGACGCTCTCTTTTGGTTACGACTTTAGTCACAACACTATTGCTGCGATGCAATATAATACCTAGTATTCCGGCCTTTGTTTACACGCACCGATGACTAAATTAACAAATACTTTGGAGCCTGTATGGGCATGCTCGCTATTATCGTCTCATTGTTGCTGTTGATGCTGCTGGCCTACCGAGGTATCTCGGTCCTCCTGCTTGCGCCGTTAATGGCCGCGTTAGCGGTTTTACTATCAGGCGACGGCGCTTTTTTACTGCCGATTTACACCGACACCTTCATGGGCGCCCTGGGTAACTATGTTATGCAGTTCTTCCCGCTCTTCTTGCTTGGTGCGCTCTTCGGTCAGTTGATGGCAGATTCAGGCGCCGCGCAGTCCATTTCCAACGGTATCGTCAAGCGGCTGGGCACGCATCACGTGGTGCTGACGGTCGTCATGGCCTGCGCCGTTCTGACCTATGGCGGCGTCTCGCTGTTCGTCGTGGCCTTTGCCATTTACCCGATCAGCCGTGAGCTGTTCCGCCAGGCCAATGTGCCCAAGCGCCTCATCCCCGCCTCCATCGCTCTAGGCTCCTTCACCTTTACCATGACGGCGTTGCCCGGCACGCCAGCCATCCAAAACGCGATTCCCATCCCTTACTTTGGCACCAACAGCTTCGCGGCACCGGGGCTTGGCATCATTGCTGGGTCGATCATGCTAGGCCTAGGAACGTTCTACCTTCAGTCGCGAGTCAAGAAAGCCGCTGCCCAAGGGGAGGGTTACGGTACTCACACGGAGCGTGAAACCGATACCCACAGCGACACCGACACAGCACCCGGCATGCCGCTGGCCATCGCGTTGATCCCACTGGTTATGGTGATTGGCCTCAATGCCCTCTTTACTTACGGGGTATTCCCGGCCATGGACCTGAGCTTCATCAGCGACGCGTTCGATAACGTCACACCCAGCCGACAGACCGGGCTTTGGGCCATTCTGATTGCCCTGCTGAGCGCCTCGGCTTGGCTGATCATCACCCGCTGGCGCCACTGGCAAGACTTGAAAGCCACCATCAATCAAGGCTGCTTTGGTTCGCTGCTACCTATTTTCAACACGGCCTCTGAAGTGGGTTACGGCGCGGTCATCGCCAGCTTGGCAGGCTTTGCCATCCTTCGCGATGCGGTGCTCAATGTCTCCCCCGGCAACCCCCTCATCTCCGAAGCCATGGCCATGAGCGTGCTGGCGGGGATTACCGGCTCCTCATCGGGCGGCTTGTCGATTGCCTTGCAAACCTTGGGTAGCGAGTATCTGGCCATGGCGCAACAGGCTGGCATCGACCCAGAACTCATGCACCGCGTGGCGACGCTGGCCGCGGGCGGCATGGATACGCTCCCCCACTCCGGCGCTGTCATCACACTTCTGGCCATCTGCGGGCTGACCCACCGCCAGTCGTATGGCAATGTCGCCATGGTCACCATCGTGCTCCCCATCGCCGCGCTGATGAGTGTGATTACGCTCGGCACCCTATTTGGAAGCTTCTAAAGTCGCCAATGCCATGCGATAGTTGATTAACGCGTTAATCAATCCACCATAAGAGACGTGCCATGGCCCTTCAGAAACACCATACGCTACTGTTGATCGTGCTCGCCAGCTTGGTTATTTCCACGGCCATGGGGCTACGTCATGGGTTCGGGCTGTTTCTCGAGCCCATGAGCAGCGATTTCGGCTGGGGGCGCGGCATCTTTGCGTTCGCACTGGCCGTCCAAAACCTCATTTGGGGGCTGTCCCAGCCGTTTACCGGGGCGCTGGCCGACCGTTTTGGCGCGGCCAAAATCATCGTGGCGGGCGGCATCCTCTACGTACTGGGGCTCTGCTTCATGAGCCTCTCGAGCAGCGCGCTCGGCATGACTGTCAGCGCGGGTCTGCTGATTGGCTTCGGCCTATCGGGAACGACGTTTTCGGTGATTCTGGGCGCCGTCGGCCGGGCCGTTCCCGCTGAGAAGCGCAGCATGGCCATGGGGATCGTCAGTGCGGCGGGCTCGTTTGGTCAATTTGCCATGCTGCCCGGCACGCTGGGATTGATCGAGTGGCTAGGCTGGTCCTCTGCGCTGTTGGCCATGGGGGCGATTGCCGCACTCATGATACCGCTGGGCGCCATGCTCAAAGACCGGCCCAGCCCCAAGGCTCTGGGCGACTTAAGCCTGCGCGATGCGCTTAATGAAGCGGCGGGGCAAAAAGGATTTTGGCTACTTTGCCTGGGCTTTTTCGTCTGCGGCTTCCAAGTGGTATTCATTGCGGTCCACTTGCCGGGCTACCTGTTCGATAACGGCTTGGCCGTCCAAGTCGGCACCACGGTGCTCGCGCTGGTGGGCCTGTTCAATATCGTGGGCACCTACACCGCTGGCTGGATGGGAGGTATCTGGTCGAAACCGCGCCTATTGAGCTGGCTTTACCTCATCCGGGGCGTGATCATCACGGCTTTTATCGCCCTGCCCCTGACGACGACCAGCGCTTATCTCTTCGGGATCGCCATGGGGCTGTTATGGCTCTCCACCGTTCCGCTCACCAACGGTATCGTCGCATCGGTGTTTGGCGTTCGCCATCTCTCGATGTTGGGTGGTATCGTGTTTCTCTTTCATCAGCTGGGCTCGTTCATGGGCGTGTGGCTGGGTGGATTTTTGTACGACCTCACCGGCCACTACGATACGGTGTGGCAGATTGCCATCGTGCTGTCCGTGGTCGCCGCCGCGCTCCACTGGTTCATCAGTGAGAAGCCGCTGGCACGCCCCTCTGCGGGACAGGTGACGACATGATGCGTTCCAGTCTATGGTGGAGTTTGATTGCTCTACCGATAGTGAGTGGCTTGATATTGCTGGCATGGTGGGGCTGGCACGCACTAGACCCTTCGATGCTGCTGTTAGGTAGCCAACTTTGTTGACTAGAGAACACTCGCAACGTGTCCTAGATCAAAAGAAACGACATGCGTAACCATTACACTGATGAGCATAGACGTATCAGCCATTAAAAAAGGGCGCTAATGAACTTTATCCACTCTCTCGCCCTGCAGATCAAAAACAGCCTTCGGGATTTGCTACCCGTTGTGCTGGTTATGAGCTTCTTTCAAACGCTCGTCATCCAACAACCTCTCCCCGATACATTGGCGCTTTTCGATTTAGCACTAGGGCTACTGTTTGTAGTGATCGGGCTAACGCTCTTCATCAAGGGGCTAGAGCTGGGACTGTTTCCTTTAGGAGAGAACCTTGCACGTGCTTTCGTTCATAAAGGTTCTGTCGTTTGGCTCCTTCTATTTGCTTTTGCACTGGGGTTTGGATCCACCGTCGCAGAGCCAGCACTGATTGCCGTGGCGGCTCGTGCAGCGATTGTCGTCTCCGAAAGCGGTCTGATCGAGAATAGCAGTCTCGCCCAAACGTCCTTTGCGTTCACGCTCCGCATGATCGTAGCGCTTTCCGTAGGAACCGCCGTGGTCGTTGGCGTACTGCGTATCTTTAAAGGCTGGCCGCTGCATTTGATGATCATTGGTGGTTATATTCTTGTACTACTCTTGACGCCGTTAGCGCCTGCTGAGCTCGTTGGCATTGCTTATGATTCGGGCGGTGTCACGACATCGACCATTACCGTCCCTCTAGTTACGGCACTCGGTGTTGGCTTGGCCACGGCCATCAAAGGCCGCAACCCTATGCTGGACGGCTTTGGTTTGATTGCATTTGCTTCCGTTATGCCCATCATTTTCGTACTGCTTTTCGGTATTGTTGGCCTTGATCTCGTTGCAGAGGGAAGATCATGAATATGCTGGCTATTTTTTGGGGGACGCTACGCGATATTCTTCCCATCGTGGCGATTATTTTTGGCTTCCAATATTTGGTGATCCGCAAGCCGGTCAAACGGTTTCTAAAGGTCGCTATTGGTTTTTTCATGGTATGGGTAGGACTTTCTTTCTTTTTGATAGGGCTAGAGCAAGCCCTGTTTCCCATGGGTGAGTTGATGGCCAGCCAATTGACGCACCCCGATTTTCTACCTGCCATGACAGAGGGGGCTCAGCGGCATTGGAGCGACTACTACTGGGTCTATATTTTCGCGTTTACGATTGGCGCAAGCACTACGATTGCCGAGCCATCGCTGATCGCGGTGTCGATCAAAGCTGGCGAAATATCCGGTGGTACGATCAACCCTTTTACCCTGCGGCTCGCCGTTGCCCTCGGCATGGCCTTTGGAATCACCCTGGGCGCATGGCGCATCGTCATGGGCCTACCTTTGCAGTGGTTCGTGCTAGGAGCGTACTGCCTAGTGATTGTCCAAACCCTACGATCCCCAAAGTCGATTATTCCCCTTGCATTCGATTCCGGGGGCGTCACGACATCGACCATTACCGTGCCGATCATCGCCGCGCTAGGTCTTGGATTAGCCTCCTCGATACCCGGTCGTAGCGCGTTAATGGATGGCTTTGGAATGATCGCGCTTGCCTGCCTATTCCCTATTATCACGGTAATGGGATACGCCCAAATTGCTCGATGGCGAAGCAATAGGCCATCGAAAATACAGCCGCTCTCAGGCACGTCAGTGACAAAGTCTCATCAAGGAGATACCCATGCGCTTTAAACTCATTGTCGCGCTTGTAGAAGATGAGCTAAGCGACCAGATACTTCAGGCAGCTAGAGATGCTGGAGCCACCGGCGCCACTGTCATCAATAACGCGCGTGGCGAAGGCTTAAAAAAAGCAAAAGGCATTTTTGGCATGGACATTACGTCGCAACGTGACGTGCTGCTCTTTTTAGTGGAGGAGCATATTAGCCGTTCAATTCTCGAAGCGATCGCGGAAGTGGGTGCATTTGACGACACGTCGGGAACAGGCATCGCCTTTCAGCTAGACGTCGAGGATGCGGTAGGCGTCGCACACCAAGTGAAATCCCTCGAAGATGCATTCGATCAACCGCTAGGCTAGAGAGAGGCTTTAACAATGGCAAGCTCATCACTGACGGAGCGCACTGCCCAGGACGTCATGCACTCCCGCTATGTGACGACCGATGGTTTTATGACCGTTACTGACGGCATTGAACTAATGAGGCAATACGATGCCACCGCTATCATCGTTGATAGGCGCGATGAGAAAGATGAACTGGGGCTTGTGTTAGCCTCTGATATTGCTAAAAAAGTGCTCGCAGTCAATCGCTCTGCAGACCGTGTAAGCCTTTACGAAATCATGAGCAAACCGATCATTAGCGTCCGTCCGGAAATGAATATTCGCTATTGCGCTCGCCTGTTTGCTCAGTTTGGTTTATCCCAAGCACCGGTCGTCGATGCAAAACACAGCGTCATTGGGATCATCGACTACCCACGGCTCGTCATCGGGTGGGAAACTAATTAGCGCCTCCCAAGCTTCGATGCCGCCAAAGCCGCATCAGCACACCGTGCTTTGGCGAAAACAGCAGCGCCGTGAAGAAGCACCCCGTTGCTACCAAGACGATGGTGCCACCGGACGCTACGTCAAACGCAAACGAGAGCCATAGCCCCAACACGGCAGACCCCACCCCAATCCCCACGGAGATAAACAGCATCGTTTTGAAGCGGTCGGTCAGCAAGTGGGCCGTGGCGCCCGGCGTAATCAGCATGGCCACCACGAGGATGATACCGACGGTTTCCAAACTGGCCACGATGGTGAGCGTGAGCAGTAGAATCAAACCGTAATGTATCACTCCCGTATTGAAGCCAAGCGCTTGGGCCTGCGTGGGATCGAAGGCGTAAAGCATGAGCGGACGATAAGCCAGCCATACCACCAACAGCGCAACAAGGCTGGCCGCCAACGTGAGCAATAGTGCCGACTGCTGCACTCCGAGCACGTTGCCAAACAGGATATGCATCAAGTGAGTGCTAGAGGCGATCTTACTGATCAAGACCACGCCCAGCGCAAATGCCCCGGTAAACATGATCCCCATGGCGGCATCGGATTTGATGCGCGTGTGCCGCTCGATTGCCCCAATACCGAGCGACGTCAGCGCTCCTGTGACGAAGGCACCGATAAAAAAAGGCAGCCCCAGCAGGTAGGCAATCGCCACGCCAGGCAAGACCGCATGGGAAATCGCATCCCCCAGCAGTGACCAACGCTTGAGCACGACGTAACACGAAAGCATGCCGCAGATGGCTCCCACCATCATCGACGTGAGCAGCGCACGCTGCATGAAGGCGTACTGAAACGCCTCTGATACGCTGTCGGGCATTAGATTCACGGGCACCATCAGCGCCGCGATGAGCCCCGCCACCAGCGCACTACTCCAAGCATCCAACGTTTCTAACATTCAAGTCGCCTATTCTTTGCTGGCAAATGCAGGAAGGCGGACACGCTCGGCATCCGCCGAAGAATTCGCAATAGAACTCACCGCAAGTTCGGCCAACTTGCTATCGCTCAGCATTTCGTCGGGCGCGCCCTCGCCGCGAATGAATCGATTGATCAGTACCACATGGTCCACGTAGCGACGCGCGCCCGGCATATCGTGCGTCACCATCACGATGGTTCGTCCGGCTTCGCGTTCGCGTTTGAGCACGTCGAGAATGAGTCGCTCGCTAGGTGGGTCGACGCCCGCAAGCGGCTCATCGAGCAGCAGGATACTCGCCTCTTGCGCTAACGCACGCGCTAGCAGCACGCGTTTTTTTTGTCCGCCCGATAAGGCCCCGATCGGCCGCTCGGCATATGCCAGCATATCAACGTCGTCTAACGCCTTTTCCACCGCATCACGATGCCGTGACGAATGCCAACGCGCAGGCAGCAGCCTCCGCCACCACGCATCTTGACGCATGTGGCCATAGCGGGCGCTCATCACGGTTTCCCACACCGAAATAGGGAAGTCCCACTCGATGGCCTCTCGCTGGGCCATGTAGGCAATGCGCCCGGCTTTTCGATGGTGCTCGATGGCTTGACCAAATGCCGTCACGCGGCCGCGTAAGGGTTTCATGCTACCGGTCAGCACATGAAACAGCGTCGACTTGCCAGCCCCATTCGGCCCGACGATAGCCGTCCAACGCCCGCTTGGCAGCGAGAGGTGAATATCCTCTAGCACGGGCTGACGCTGGTAAGCCGCATAGACACCGCTCACATCGATGGCGCTGGCGGGTTGAGACGGTAGTGAGGACATTGTGATTTACTCGCTAGCCAAGTAGCGACGCAGCAAGGCAACGTTATGACGCTGCATGGCAAAGTAATCGGCAGCCTCCCCGTCAGGCTCACTCAACGAGTCGACATACAGCGGCCCGGCAACGGGAAGCCCCGTATCACGTGCGATACTGGTCACATGGCGGTCAGAAATCGTGCTTTCCCAAAACAGTGCCGCCGGTTGACGCTCGTTGATTCGGTCGATGACCCGCATCAACTGACGCGGAGAGCCCTCTGTTTCGGCATTGGTCCCCCAAATGCCGTCGTGCTCGAACCGATACGCGTCGGCAAAGTAGAGAAAGGCTGCTTCACTGGAGAGCAGCACGCGGCGCTCTTCGGGAATGGCTTCGAGCGTTTCTTGAAGCTCGACATGTAGGTCGTGCAGTTGCGCTTCCAGTGCCGCTGCACGCTGCTGAATCGCATCGGCTTGATGGGGCAGGCTATCCTCCAACGTGTTGGCAATGGCTTGCACATAGGCACTGGCAGCCCGCGGGTCCATCCACAGGTGTGGGTCCACGTCGCCTTCCATCTCACCGGTGACGATCGTTTGCGTCGGGTAACCCGACGCCTCTGCCACGGCGATCATAGGTATGTCATCGTTGACCGTCGCCGATACTTGGCGCATCCACTGCTCGAGCTGATAGCCGTTATAAAAAACGATGTCGGCGTCCTCGAGCGCAGCAAAATTATCTGGGGTTAGCTCCCACTCGTGCACTTCGGCGTTGATCGGTGTCAGCACCGTGACGTTCGCATCATCGCCGGCCACTTTCTTCACCAAGTCGCCAAGAACTGAAAACGTCACGGCAATCTCGATGGGCGGATTTTGCAACTCATCGGCCTGAGCACTGGTCACAACGCCACACCAGGCGAACGGCACGCTCAAAGCTGCTAGCAAGTATGGTTTAGCCACTGGATCTCTCTTCTGTGCTAGGCTCGTGTTACAGATAACTTTAGCTCAACAAAAAAGCAATGTGCAAACAGTTTAGCCTTGGCTAACAATTATCTTCAAAAATGCGCTACCATCGCCAATTAACGCTTCCACTAACTTTGATAACCTTTGCCAATGAGTGATCACCAACAGCGGCGCACCTCCTCCCCCTCTGGACACAGTGGTGATGCACTACCGCCTGTGGAACAGCACGCACAGCAGTATGAAACGGTGCGCAACGCACACGAAACCGAGCTGATCGAAGATTATGTCGAGCTAATTGGCGATTTAATTCGGCATCGTGGCGAGGCACGCGCCGCCGATATCGCCAATCGTATGGCAGTAAGCCAAGCAACCGTATCGAAAATGATTCGTCGCTTGAATGAACTAGGATTAGTGACCAGCAAGCCCTATCGCTCGCTTTTTTTGACCGAAGAGGGTCAGAAAATGGCGGAAACGTCCCGCGCCCGCCACGACATTGTATTGCACTTTTTACGGGCGCTCGGCGTAGATGACAGCACGGCAAGAATTGATGCCGAAGGGATGGAGCATCACGTCAGCGATAAGACGCTCACCATCATGCAGCGCTTCACCGAACAGCAGATTAAGTAGTCGCCCTCTCTCCCTAACGGGGCAGCCGAAGGTCCCACATTTTCAACCCACCATTAACCCTAAGGCTGCTACAACTTAACTTAAATAGAAAACACCAGCCACTTTTTCCCGACCTCGACATCGGTCAACAGAAAAGTGGATGCCCACGGTCAGGGGCATTGAAGATCTCATAAATCATTGAGGTGCAACGATATGATTGCAGCCAACCTTACAGCCGACTCATTGATAGAAATTAATTTAGACTATGTGACGTCGCGTAGGGAAGGCTAGAAATGGAGGCGACCCCAAAAGCCACATCCCGGCACACGCAGCCACCACTACCGTTGCTCCCTTCCGGGCCTGGCGGGGTTCGCAGTTTAGCGTTGCGGGAGGACCTAAGGGGCCACCATAGTCGCATGCGTTTGAATGCATACTGACGCTGATTGGTAGCTACGCCCTGATTTGAACAGGGGACCCCATCATTATGAGTGATGTGCTCTAACCAACTGAGCTACGTAGCCTTTCCGACATCAGCGGGTGCAGAGTATGCCTATATTAGCGGCAAAAGGCAAGCCGAAATGGCCTGCCTTTTCATACCTTCGACGAACGCGCTTACAACGCCGACTGTACGGCAGGTAATGCGTCGTCGCCATCACGCGTCGTCACGCCTTCCAACCACGCCTCCAATACATCGGGATGTGCACTCAGATAGTCACGCGCCGCTTCGCGAGGCTCGCCCCCCTCGTCCATGATGGCACTCATCAGCTGGTTTTCCATCTCCAGCGTGAACGTCATGTTGCTCAGCAACTCACCGACGTTTGGGCAGGACTCGACGAAACCAGTGCGAGTATTAGTGTAGACCGTCGCGCCGCCAAGATTCGGACCAAAATAGTCGTCTGCATCAGACAGGTACGCCATCTCGAAATTGGTGTTCATGGGGTGCGGCTCCCAACCCAGGAAAACCATCCACTTTTCATTGGGAACCCGAGCGCTCAACTCGGCCAGCATGCCCGCCTCGCTGGAGTCGATTACTTGCCAGTCACCTAGCCCATAGGCG
Organism: Halomonas sp. Ps84H-12; assembly: GCF_024124725.1. Classification (NCBI taxonomy): domain Bacteria; kingdom Pseudomonadati; phylum Pseudomonadota; class Gammaproteobacteria; order Oceanospirillales; family Halomonadaceae; genus Halomonas; species Halomonas sp. Ps84H-12. The sequence continues at coordinate 76,682 of NZ_JAMXSJ010000003.1, forward strand.
TCATCATCAATCATCTGCTGGATGAGTTCGTTACCGTCATTACCTGCTTCAATGCCGTGAATGCGTTGCTCAAACTGCTCTGCGTGCTCGGCTAAATCGTTAACAGAAGTCACGCCAGCGTCATACACATACTGAGGCACCGCCAAGGTATATTTAGCGTCTTCAAGGTTGGCGACTAAGCGCTCCACTTCTCCACGCTCAATATAGGGGTCACTGATAGAGGCCATCGACGGCATCCAGTTACCCAAAAACACATCAAAATCGTTATTACGCATACCTGCATAAGCGATGGGAACCGAGACGGTATCTACACGCGGCTCGTAGCCAAGCGCTTCGAGTACTTCGCTGGCCAGCGCTGTGGTCGCCGTAATATCAGTCCAACCCACCTCAGCAAAACGAACGCTACTGCATTCATTAGCAAAAGCCGAGACGGGTAAAAAAGCGGTGACAAATAAAGTACCCAAACGACGCGTTGTTACTTGTTTCATAAAGCTCTTCCCTCATGATCTGTTTTATTGACACACGCTCTGCAAACAACAGATGCAGAGGTGAGAAGCGATCAGGCATACTTTTATTGATTGAACGTTCAATAAAAAAATGCCATTATATTCAGGTAACCATGCCTACTCCTGCTTTTCAAGGTGAGGAGCCAATGGGCATTCAACGTCATTAGGAGATAGCTGTGCCTAAGGTGGGAATGGAACCAATACGCCGCCAGCAGTTAATCAAGGCCACCATGGCGGCCATTGATGAGGTTGGCCTTGCAGAAGCGACGGTGATGCGCATCGCCCGTCACGCGGGGGTTTCCGCAGGCATTATCAGCCACTACTTTGGCGGTAAAGATGGCCTGCTCGAAGCCACGATGCGACAAATTTTGACGGACTTAAGCGATGCCGTCGCCGCGCGGCGCCATGCCTTAGAAGACGATTCACCGCGTGCGCACATTGGCGCCATTATTGAAGGCAACTTTGATCGCACCCAGGTCACCGGACCCGCCGCTAAGACGTGGTTAGCCTTCTGGGCCAGCAGCATGCACAAGCCCGTACTTCAGCGGCTTCAGTATGTGAACGACCGTCGTCTTTACGCCAACCTATGTCATCAATTTCAACGTGTCATGCCCAAAGCGGATGCCCGCAACGCCGCTCGTGGCCTAGCCGCCATGATCGATGGTTTATGGCTGCGCGGTGCGTTAACGCCTGAAGGCCTGGATGCCGCAGAAGCGCGCTATCTTGCGCACACCTATCTCGACCAGTTACTGACTCATTACGGATGCTATCAAGACGCATCCACTGCCGATTTTAAATAAGGAGATCAACATGACCGCTCAAAGCGCACAACCCCTCTATATTGGTGGTCGCCCGGTTGATGCCACCTCCGGCGAAACATTTACCGTTACCAATCCTTATGATGGCAGTCTGCTGGCCACGATTGGTCAGGCAAGCCAAGCCGATGTCGACAGCGCCGTTCAGGCAGCACAGCGTGGCCAGCGTGAATGGGCCGCGATGACTGGCATGGAGCGCTCGCGCATCCTGCTACGTGCCGTGGCGCTTCTTCGTGAACGCAACGACGAGCTTGCCGAGCTGGAAACCCGCAATACTGGCAAGCCCATCAGCGAAACCGCCAGCGTCGATATCGTGACCGGTGCCGATGCTCTAGAGTACTACGCAGGCCTTGCCCCGGCGATTGAGGGCAGCCAAATTCCCCTGCGCGATAGCTCGTTTGTTTACACCCGCCGCGAGCCGCTAGGTGTGATCGGCGCCATTGGTGCCTGGAACTACCCGATTCAAATCGCCTGCTGGAAAGCGGCTCCGGCACTCGCCGCTGGCAACGCCATCGTGTTCAAGCCCAGTGAAGTCACACCGCTAACGGCGCTTAAGCTTGCCGAAATCTTCACTGAAGCAGGCTTGCCCGACGGTGTATTTAACGTGGTACAGGGCGATGGTCGCGTCGGCGCCATGCTGACCGAGCACGAAGGCATTGCCAAAGTCTCGTTTACCGGTGAAGTGGGCACAGGCAAAAAAGTCATGGCCGCTGCCGGTGGTTCCACGCTGAAAGACGTGACAATGGAACTCGGCGGCAAATCTCCGCTAATTGTCTTCGCGGATGCCGACCTCGACCGCGCAGCCGATGCCGCCATGATGGCGAACTTCTACTCCAGCGGCCAAATCTGCACCAACGGCACTCGCGTGTTCGTTGAGCGCAGCGTCAAAGAGGCGTTCGAAGCCAAGCTAGTAGAGCGCGTGGCACGCATCAAAGCAGGCGACCCGATGGATCCGAGCGTCAATTTCGGTCCGCTTGTCAGCTTCGAGCATCAGGAAAAAGTGCTCTCCTACATCGCGCTCGGCAAAGAGCAAGGCGCACGCGTGCTGGCCGGTGGCGACGCGTGGAACAGCGGCGAATGGGCCAAAGGCGCCTGGGCGGCCCCCACGGTATTCACTGACTGCACCGACGAGATGCGTGTCGTCAAAGAGGAGATCTTTGGCCCGGTAATGTCAGTACTCGCCTTCGACGACGAAGAGGAAGTCATCCGCCGCGCCAACAACACCAAGTACGGCCTAGCCGCCGGCGTCTTCAGCGAAAGCCTGAACCGCGCGCACCGTGTGATTCACCAGCTGGAAGCCGGCATCTGCTGGATCAACACCTGGGGAGAGTCGCCGTCGGAGATGCCGGTAGGCGGTTACAAGGAGTCGGGCATTGGTCGCGAGAACGGCGTCGAGACGCTCAATCACTACACCCAGACCAAGTCCGTACAGATCGAGATGGGGCCGTTCGAGTCGGTGTTTTAAAGGCTGAGCCCAGCTTTCGTACACCGAACTCCCCTTTCTGGATGAGAGAACCGCTATGTCTCAAGCAACTGAGTTTGATTACATTATCATCGGTGCCGGTTCAGCAGGTAACGTGCTGGCCACGCGCCTGACCGAAGACAGCGATGTCAGCGTGCTGCTGTTGGAAGCCGGTGGCCCTGACTACCGTTTCGATTTTCGCACCCAAATGCCCGCAGCGTTGGCTTACCCACTACAGGGCAAGCGTTATAACTGGGCGTTCGAAACCGACCCCGAACCTCATATGGACAATCGCCGTATGGAGTGCGGGCGTGGCAAAGGCCTAGGCGGCTCCTCGCTGATCAACGGTATGTGCTACATCCGCGGCAACGCGCTTGATTACGACCACTGGGCCAAACAGCCCGATTTGGAGGAGTGGGATTATTTAAGCTGTCTGCCCTACTTCAAAAAGAGCGAAACCCGCGATATCGGCCCGAACGACTACCACGGTGGCGACGGGCCCGTCAGCGTGACCACTCCCAAAGCGGGCAATAACCCGCTTTACCGCACTTTTATAGAGGCGGGCAAGCAAGCCGGCTACCCAGAAACCGAGGACGTCAACGGCTACCAACAAGAGGGCTTCGGCCCGATGGACCGCTTCGTAACGCCGAAAGGTCGCCGCGCCTCCACCGCTCGTGGCTACCTGGACACGGCCAAACAGCGCAGTAACCTGACCATCGAAACCCGCGCCGTCACCGACGTGATCGAATTCGAGGGTAAGCGCGCCGTCGGCGTCCGCTACGAGCAGAAAGGCCAGCCCAAGCAGGCTCGCGCGCGTCGCGAAGTGCTGCTGTGCGGTGGTGCGATTGCCTCCCCGCAAATTCTCCAGCGCTCTGGCGTAGGTAACCCAGAGTGGCTGAAAGAGCTGGGCATTCCTGTCGTACATGAACTGCCCGGCGTCGGCGAAAACCTGCAAGACCATCTGGAGATGTACATTCAGTACGAGTGCAAGGAGCCCATTTCGCTCTACCCGGCGCTGAAGTGGTACAACCAGCCAAAAATCGGTGCAGAGTGGCTGTTCAAAGGCACTGGTGTGGGCGCAAGCAACCAGTTCGAGTCCTGTGGCTTCATCCGTAGCCGCGATGACGAGGAGTGGCCAAACCTGCAGTACCACTTCCTGCCTATCGCCATTAGCTATAACGGCAAGAGTGCCGTTCAAGCGCATGGCTTCCAGGCACACGTCGGTTCCATGCGTTCAGAAAGCCGCGGCCGTATTCGTCTGACATCTAAAGACCCCCACGCGGCACCGAGCATTCTGTTCAATTACATGGCCAAAGAGAAGGATTGGGAAGAGTTCCGCGACGCGATTCGCCTAACTCGCGAGATCATCGCCCAGCCCGCCTTCGACCGATACCGAGGCCGGGAAATTTCCCCCGGCCCGGACGTGCAGAGCGATGAAGAGCTCGACAATTTCGTCAAGCAGCACGCCGAAACTGCTTATCACCCCTGCGGCAGCTGCCGCATGGGCGAAGGTGACATGGCGGTGACCGATGCCCAAGGCCGGGTACATGGGCTCGAAGGACTGCGCGTGGTGGATGCATCACTATTTCCGGTCATTCCAACCGGCAACCTGAATGCTCCCACCATCATGCTGGCCGAAAAAATCGCCGACCGTATTCGCGGTCGCGAGCCCCTGCCCCGTGCCAGCGTAGATTACTACGTCGCCAACGGCGCGCCTGCCAAACAGGCATCGTAGCCTGAGACGAGTGCGGGCTTATCGACCCGCTGCGTCAAAACGCCATGGTTCCGCGCCATGGCGTTTTTTTATGTCTTAACTGCGCTACATTGAAGATATAAAGCGAACGTATAACGGTGAAAGGCTTGCACTAAGCATCTTGACTCTGCGAATATTCAAACATACGTTTAAATACGCTCATTAACAACCATCCACGGAGATACCCCATGCTCACCTTACTACTCATCGTGCTGGCCGTTGCGGGCTTGCTCGTGGTGATGCGCCGCGAGGCAGGTGCCACCGCTGCCCTTGCCCTACTAGGCGTACTGGGCTTAATTGGCGTTGTGTTAGGCGCACCGATCATAGGCACCTTGCTACTCATTGCCGCCGCCGCAGTAGCCGTGGTGGGCCTTCCTGCACTGCGCAGTAAATGGCTAACCCCGCGTATTTTTGCCACTTTCAAAAAAGTAGCGCCGAAAGTATCGGCTACCGAGCGCACCGCGCTGGAAGCGGGCAGCGTTTCCTGGGATGGCGAGCTTTTTTCAGGTAAGCCCCAGTGGCAATCGCTGCTCGACTTCAAAGACGATGGCCTAAGTGACGAAGAGCAGGCGTTTTTAGACAACCAGTGCTCAAAAGCCGCTGGCATGTGCAACGCCTGGGATATCGCCCGTGAGCGTGCCGACCTGCCCCAAGAGCTATGGGACTACCTGAAAAAAGAAGGCTTCTTCGGCATGATTATTCCGAAGGAGTACGGCGGTTTGGGCTTCTCTGCCAAGGCGCAATCCATGGTGCTGCAGAAGCTCTCCGCCAACGAAACCCTGATGGTGACTGTAGGCGTGCCCAACTCTCTCGGCCCTGGCGAACTGCTGCTGAAGTACGGCACCCAAGAGCAGAAAGACCACTACCTGCCGCGCCTAGCCGATGGTCGTGAAATCCCCTGCTTCGGCCTCACCGGCCCCCGCGCAGGTTCAGATGCGACTTCCCTTCCAGATACCGGCGTGGTGTGTACGCAAGTCATTAATGGCGAAGAAGTCGTGGGCGTGCGCCTGAACTTTGAGAAGCGCTGGATCACCCTGGCGCCCATTGCCACCGTGGTTGGCCTGGCATTCCGCCTCTTCGACCCGGAAAACCTGCTGGGCGACGAAGAAGATCGGGGCATTACCCTGGCGCTGATCCCCCGCGATACTCAGGGTATGGACATTGGCCGTCGCCACCACCCGATTGGCAGCCCGTTTATGAACGGCCCGATTAAGGGTAAAGACGTGTTCGTACCGCTGGACACCATTATCGGTGGCCCGGATATGATTGGCCAAGGCTGGCGTATGCTGGTGGAGTGTCTCTCGATTGGCCGCTGCATCACGCTGCCTTCGGGCGCCACCGGCACCGCGCGTTACGCGCTGGGCTGGAGCGGCGGCTTTACCCGCGTGCGTCGTCAGTTCAACGTACCGGTCGCAGAGATGGAAGGCGTGCAAGAGCCCCTGGCACGTATGGCGTCATTGGCCTACATTTCGGCAGCCACGGTGTACCAAACCGCTAACCTGATCGACCATGGCGAAAAGCCAGCGGTACCCTCTGCCATCCTGAAAAGCCAGCTGACCGAATTTCAGCGCGTGCTGCTTAGCGATGCAATGGACGTGCACGGCGGTAAAGCAGTGACGCTTGGCCCGCGCAACTACTTGGGTATCGGCTATAGCGCGAACCCGGTAGCCATTACCGTTGAAGGCGCGAACATCATGACCCGTAACCTGATGATCTTTGGTCAGGGCGCGATTCGTTGCCATCCTTACGTGCTGGAAGAGCTAGCTGCCAAAGATGCCAACGATGTGAAAGCCTTCGATAAGGCCTTCTTCGCCCATGCAGGCTTAATCTTCGGCAACGCGGCGCGCGCCTTTACGCTAGGGTTAGGCATGGGTAAGCCGAGTGTTCCGTTTAGCGGCCCTGCTGCTAGCTACGCGCAGGATATCGCTCGCCTCTCAGCTGGTTTCGGCCTGTGCGCGGATGCCGCCATGGCTAGCTTGGGCTCTACGCTGAAAAAACGCGAAATGCTCTCGGCGCGTCTAGGCGATGTACTTTCTAACCTCTACCTCGCCTCCATGGTGCTCAAGCAATGGCATAACGGCAATAAAGTAGAAGGCGAGGAAGCGCTGCTTCACTACAGCCTGCAGTTCCTGCTCAATCGTGCTGAGCAGGCGTTTGTGGAGATTTTCGACAATCTGCCAAACCGCGCGCTGGGTAACGTATTGAAAGTTGTGGTGATGCCCACCGGCCGCCGCTGGAACAAACCCCACGATGACTTGGCCCGCGACATTGCCCAGCGAGTGTCTACCCATAGCGCGCTGCGTAGCAAGCTGCTTGCCAACACCTGGGACAAAGATGACGGCACCGTTAGCAATCCGCTGGCCCGCTATAACGCCCTGCTAGGGGATTATGAACGCGCGGAAGTGATTTACCGCACGGTGAACAAGGCCTATGCCAAGGGCGAGCTGCCGCAAACGGCTCTCCACCCCGAAGCACGTGTAGAAGCAGCGCTTGAAAAAGGCTTGATCAATGAAGAAGACGCCGCCTTTATGCGCACGTTTGAAGCTGAAGTGCTGGAAATGCTGACCGTCGATGACTTTGCTTACGACGCGTTTGCCAACGACAAGTCGACACTGATCGACCATAACGCAGCACCTGCCAAAGCATCGCCGCAGGCAGAGACCAGCGTTAAGTAAATGGCTTTTAGCCCTCGACCAACCGGCCCACCAAGGGCCGGTTTTTTATGCCACCCGCATGTTCTAAAACGAATCAAACGAACATTATAGCCATAGGGCGTAGTGGAGACTGAGCAAACCGAGCTTCTTACTCACCCTGAAAACTCTATTTTTGAGTTCTTCTACGCCTAAAAGCGAATACAAACGGCCATCAAAAGCGTTGCAAGTTCGCAAATGATCAACTAGCCTTTCGTTAATGAAAATATCGCATGGGTTGGTTGCCACACAATAATCGGCAAATAAGTACGGCCAACCACCCTCCCTCGCGATCAGCGCACTACACAATTATCGATACCACCTATCAATAACAACGACGCTAGCGAGATCGGCATGTCCTTACATTTGCAAAATATCGACCACGTCGTCGGGGGTCAGACCCATATCAGTGGGGTTAACCTCGAACTGGAACCCGGCTCCTTTAACGTGTTGCTCGGACGCACGTTGGCGGGCAAAACCACGCTCATGCGTCTAATGGCAGGCTTAGAGCAGCCCACCCGCGGGCGTATCTTCATGGACGGCAAAGATGTCACCGGCGTTTCGGTTCGCAAACGCAACGTGTCGATGGTCTACCAACAGTTCATCAATTACCCCAGCCTGACGGTACGCGACAATATTGCTTCACCGCTGAAACTAGCCAAAACGCCTCAACAGGAAATTGATCGGCGTGTCGGCAGTATTGCTGAAATGCTGCATATCGAACATCTGCTCGACCGCTACCCCCAAGAGCTCTCAGGGGGGCAGCAGCAGCGCACCGCCATGGGCCGGGCGCTAGTCAAAGATGCCGACCTGATTCTGTTCGACGAGCCGCTGGTGAACCTGGATTACAAACTGCGCGAAGAGCTGCGTGACGAGCTGCGCGAACTCTTCAAAGCGCGCAACTGTATTGCCGTTTACGCCACTACAGAGCCCAACGAAGCGCTGGCATTAGGCGGCAATACGGCGGTACTGCATGAAGGCAAGCTACTGCAGTACGGCCCCACCGAACAGGTATACCGTGAGCCCAACGGTCGTCATAGCGCCGAGATGTTCTCCGAACCGCCGATTAATATCGTGCCCGGAAAGCTGACCGCAACGGAAATCACTTTCGACCAGTCGCTGCACTTCCCCTGCGACCCCGGCCTTCAGCGGCTCACCCCGGGCGATTACGACTTTGGCGTACGCGCCTCTCATATCACCCTCAAACCCCAGTCAGTCGACGATCTCGAGCTGCCAGTCAGGGTCGACGTCGCCGAGATAAGCGGTTCTGAAACGTTCTTACACGTGCGCCATGAGCGCTTCCCTCTGGTGCTGCATTTAGCGGGAATTCACGAGTTTCACGTCAACGATGCGATCAACGTGTACTTCCCAACGCATCAGCTCTACGCCTTCGATAAACAGGGCAGCACCGTGCACATCCCCTCTTCTGCTCAAGGGAGCGTTGCTCATGGCTGAGATTACTTTAAAAGGCTTGGCGCACAGCTATAGCAAAAGCCCTAGCAGCCATAGCGACTACGCGATTCGCCAGATGGATCACGTGTGGCACCAGGGCGGTGCTTATGCACTGCTGGGCCCGTCGGGCTGCGGTAAATCAACCCTGCTAAACATTATTTCTGGCCTGCTGGAACCCTCCGAAGGTGACGTACTGTTCGATGGTCACCGTGTGAACGAGCTGCCGCCGGAGGAGCGCAACATCGCCCAGGTGTTCCAGTTCCCGGTGATCTACGACACCATGACGGTGTACGACAACCTGGCTTTCCCGCTGCGCAACATGAACACCCCCGAGTACAAGGTCGACCCGAAAGTTCGGGAAATTGCCGATATCCTCGACCTCACGCCGCTCCTCTCCCGGAAAGCCAAAAACCTCACCGCCGATGAGAAGCAGAAAGTCTCCATGGGCCGCGGGCTAGTGCGTGACGACGTCTCTGCCATCCTATTTGACGAACCCCTCACGGTGATCGACCCGCAGCTCAAGTGGAAGCTGCGCCGTAAGCTCAAAGAGATCCATGAGCGCTTCAATATCACCATGATCTACGTCACCCACGACCAGCTTGAGGCGTCTACTTTCGCTGACAAAATTGCGGTGATGTACGACGGTCAGGTGGTGCAGTTCGGCACGCCTCGTGAACTGTTCGAAAAACCGGCGCATACCTTCGTGGGGTACTTCATTGGCAGCCCGGGCATGAACTTTATGAGCGTGTCTCACCAAGCGGGCAAAGTAATGTTTGGCGAGCTGCCGCTACCGGTGAATGAGGCCGTTAGCCGCAGCGTGGCCGCCGCAGGCTCCAGCAATATCAAGCTTGGCATTCGCCCGGAGTTCATTACGGTCAGCAACTCGCCGGAGCCAAACAGCGTACCGGTTGAAGTGGTTAACCTGCAGGACTTGGGGACCTACTCGCTGCTGAGCTTTACCTTGAACGGCCAGTTGTTCAAAGCGCGCCTGCCTGAAGGTCACGCGCCGGTAGGTGACGCTGCTCATGCAGTGTTTTCCGATCAGCACATCGCGCTCTACGTCGATGAATACCTAGTGGAGATCGGCCATGAATAATAAAGTACTCAATAACCGCGCATGGCTGCTGGTCCTTCCCATGCTGGTACTGGTGGCTTTTTCGGCCATCATCCCCTTGATGACCGTGGTCAACTACTCGGTTCAGGACGTGCTGGGCCCTAATGCGCGCTTCTTCACCGGTACCGAGTGGTTTCATAGCATCTTGAACGACTCGGCGCTGCGCGACGCCTTCGTGCGTCAGATTCTTTTTTCTCTGACCATTTTGGCCATCCAGGTGCCGCTCGGCATTGGCATTGCCCTGATTATGCCTAAGCGCGGCTGGCAGGCCTCTGCCGTACTGATCTTGATTACCCTGCCGCTTCTGATCCCTTGGAACGTGGTGGGCAGCATTTGGCAGATCTTCACCCGTGGCGATATCGGTCTGATGGGCTGGGGCCTGCGGGAGTTGGGCATCAACTACAACATTACCCGCAATGCGGGGGATGCCTGGGCGACGATCATTTTGATGGACGTGTGGCACTGGACCCCACTGGTGGCGATGCTCTGCTACAGCGGCCTGCGTTCGATCCCCGAGGCTTACTACCAAGCAGCACGTATCGATCGTGCCTCCAAGTGGGCGATCTTCCGCTACATCCAGCTTCCCAAACTCACTAACGTACTGGTCATTGCGGTGCTGCTGCGCTTTATGCACTCGTTCATGATTTACGCCGAGCCCTTTGTACTGACCGGCGGCGGCCCGGGTAGCTCCACCACCTTCCTGAGCCAGTCACTCGCGACTATGGCGATCGGCCAGCAGGATCTGGGGCCCTCTGCCGCGTTCTCGATCATCTACTTCCTGGTTATTTTGCTCGTGAGCTGGGTGTTCTACACCACCATCATGCACATGCAAAAAGATAAGAACCCGCACGGGGGAGCATGATATGTACCGCTTAGATAACGCCCAGCAGGGCGAGAAATACAACACCATTTTTAGCCGGACCACCCCGGCACAGCGGCGCAAACGTAACGCGCGCAGCCGGTTCCGTTCACGGTTTCTGCTGGGGCTGTACCTGTTCCTGATGATCCTGCCAATTTATTGGCTGATTAATATGTCGCTGCAGACCAACAGCGAGATTTTGGGCTCCATGACGCTATGGCCCAAAAACCTGACGTTTGATAACTACATCGGCATTTTCACTAACTCCAGCTGGTACATGGGCTATGTGAATTCAATGCTGTATGTAGCGCTCAACATGCTAATCACGATTTGCGTGGCGCTGCCTGCCGCCTATGCCTTCAGCCGCTACCGCTTTATTGGCGATAAGCACCTGTTCTTCTGGCTGCTCACCAACTTGATGGCACCGCCTGCGGTGTTTCTGCTGCCCTACTTCCAGCTCTACTACTCGGTAGGTTTGTTCGATACCCATATCGCCGTGGCCCTGGCCCACTGTTTGTTCAATATTCCGCTGGCCATCTGGATTCTCGAAGGTTTCATGAGCAGCGTGCCAAAAGAGATTGATGAGACGGCGTATATCGACGGCTATAGCTTTCCGCGCTTCTTTATCAAGATTTTCATTCCTATGATCCGCTCCGGTATCGGCGTCACGCTGTTCTTCCTGTTCATGTTCTCGTGGGTAGAGCTGCTGCTGGCACGCACGCTGACCGCCACCGACGCTCAACCGATCGGCATGATCATGACGCGGACCTCCACCGCATCGGGCATTGACTGGGGCACGCTTGCCGCCGCTGGTGTACTCACCATCGTGCCGGGCATTTTGGTGGTGTACTTCGTTCGCAACCATATCGCCAAGGGCTTTGCCCTGGGCCGCACCTAAGGAGCACCGTTATGTCTTGGATGGTATGGACAACACCGACTGCCATTTTCTTTTCATCCATTGCAGCGATGCTAGCAGGGATGACGCTGTGGGAGATCTTATCCCCCACCGTCGAACGCAAGGGGTTTCTACCCATTAGCACCACCCGCGGCGACCGGCTGTTCATCGGCCTGCTCTCCGCCGCGTTTATTCACCTGGGGGTGATTGGCTTCACAACGCTATCCATTTGGATAGCGCTGGCACTATCAGCGGTATGGCTGCTGGTGTTGATGCGCTGGGGCTAGGCCGACGGCTTTCTCAGCGGATGTACGGCGGTATCAAGGACGCTCACGTCATCAAGGAAGAGCACAACAAAACGAGGTCAACATGCGTAATAATAAGTTCAAACTCACTACCCTCGCCGCTAGCCTAATGCTCGCCTCGGGGAGCCTAATGGCAGACGACCACGACGCACGGGCAATCGCCGAGCGTTTGGTGGACGAGCACTTCCAAGACTCGACGCTCAGCCGTGAAGAGCAGATCGAAGAGCTACTGTGGTTCGCCAAGGCTGCCGAACCCTTCCGCGGTATGGATATACAGACCGTAGCCGAAGGCCTGACCACGCACGTGTATGAAAGCGAAGTGCTCGCTCCCGCGTTTAGCGAGCTGACCGGCATCAACCTGACCCATAACATCATCGGCGAAGGTGACGTGGTCGACACCATGCAGAACCAGATGCAGTCGGGCAACAGCATCTACGACGGCTTCGTCAACGACACCGACTCCATCGGCACGCATATTCGCTACGGCACCACCATCAACCTAACCCAAGCCATGGAGAACGAGTGGGCAGACTATACCCTGCCGACGCTGGACCTGGACGATTTCATCGGCCTGCAGTACGGCACCGGCCCGGATGGCAGTCTCTATCAACTGCCCACCCAGCAGTTCGCCAACCTGTACTGGTTCCGCTATGACTGGTTCCAGCGTGAAGACTTGCAAGAGCAGTTCCGTGACATTTACGGCTACGATTTAGGCGTGCCCACCAACTGGACCGCTTATGAAGATATCGCCGAATTCTTTACCGAGCATGTCGGTGAGATCGACGGTACTAAGGTCTACGGTCACATGGACTACGGCCGCCGCGACCCCTCTTTGGGTTGGCGCTTCCACGACTCCTGGCTCTCCATGGCAGGTATGGGCAGCCCCGGCGTACCGTCCGGTAACCCGGTGGATGACTGGGGTATTCGTGTCAACGAAGAGAGCCAGCCGGTCGGCGCAAGCGTAAGCCGCGGTGGCGCGACCAACTCACCTGCTTCCGTCTTCGCCATGCAGAAAGCCGTGGATTGGCTGCGTGATTTCGCACCGCCCGAAGCCCAGGGCATGACCTTTGGTGAAGCTGGCCCCGTGCCCGCCCAGGGCCATATCGCTCAGCAGATCTTCTGGTACACCGCCTTCACCGCTGACATGACCGACCCGTCTGTTGCCGTCACCGACGACGAAGGTAACCCGCTGTGGCGCATGGCACCCTCTCCCACTGGCCCCTACTGGGAAGAGGGCATGAAGGTGGGTTATCAGGACGTAGGTGCCTGGACCTTCTTCGATTCTACGCCTGAAGATCGCCGCACGGCCGCTTGGCTGTTTGCCCAGTTCACCGTGGCGAAAACCACCTCGCTGGAAAAACTGATGGCGGGCCTAACGCCAATTCGCGAGTCGGATATCTTCTCCGAGCAGATGACCGAAATGGCACCCCGACTGGGCGGCCTGGTGGAGTTCTACCGCAGCCCCAACGAGTCTAACTGGACGCCTACCGGCACCAACGTACCGGACTACCCACGCATGGCACCGCTGTGGTGGCAGAACCTGGCACCGGTGATGAGTGGTGAAGTCACGCCCCAAGAAGGCCTCGACAAGCTCGCCGCCGACATGGACAACACCATGAACCGCTTGGCACGGGCCAACGTCTTCGACAGCTATGCCCCGGTGCTGAACGAAGAACGCGACCCGCAGTACTGGCTTGACCAGGAAGGCGCCCCCAAAGCGAAGCTGGATAACGAGATGCCGCAAGGCACCACCGTTCCTTACGATGAAATGATGGAAGCATGGATGGCGGCCGGCACCCGCTAAGACCTATAGGGCGGGCGCCAGCCCGCCCCTTTTCCGTGGTGTCATCAGCGGCGGGCATTGTTGCCCTCTCCACTCGTTGAGACCGCAACCGACACGGGGCTTTTTCTTAATTAATTGGAACCGCTATGAAACTGCGTAACCGTAATGTCGAGAAATTGCACACTGATGACTTTGACGCACTGATTATCGGTGGCGGCATCAATGGTGCAGCAACCGCCGCTGCTCTTGCGGGCAAAGGTGCTAAAGTAGCCCTAATCGACCGTGGCGACTTTGCCGGCAGTACCAGCATGCACTCCTCGAACCTGGTTTGGGGCGGCATCAAATACATGGAAAGCAAAGACTTTGCGCTGGTACGTAAGCTCTGCAAAAGCCGCAACCACTTAATCAAAAGCTACCCGTCTACCGTTCAAGAAATTCGTTTCCTTACCACGATTACCAAAGGTTTCCGCCACTCTCCGCGCTATTTGTGGGCGGGCACCTGGCTTTATTGGCTGATGGGCAACGGCTTCACCAAGTTACCGCGCTTGCTCTCGCCCAAAAAGATCAAGCAAGAAGAGCCGATTATCGATATTGAAGGTGCCGTTGGCGGGTTCGAGTACTCAGATGCTTACCTGCATGATAACGACGCTCGCTTCGTATTTAACTTCGTACGCCATGCCCTTAACTACGGTGCCGTGGCGGCCAACTACGTCGAATCGTTGGGGGCCGAACGCGAAGGCGATACCTGGGTGACCAAAGCCCGCAACGTAATGGATGGCAGTATCTTCAATATTCGTTCCAAAGTGTTGATCAACGCCGCTGGCCCCTGGGTCGACCAGCACAATGCCCTGACGGGGCAAAAAACGTCCCACCAGCACCTCTACTCGAAAGGCATTCACTTGATTGTGCCGCAGTTAACCGACACCAAGCGGGTGCTGGCGTTCTTTGCCGATGATGGGCGGCTCTTCTTCGTCATTCCGATGGGCAACCGCACCTGTATCGGCACCACCGACACTCATATGGAGCACCCCGAGGTCGACGTCACCGCCGACGATATCGCGTTCGTTTTGGAGAACATCAACAAGCGCCTGACGCTCGACAAACCACTCACCCAAGCCGACATCATATCGACGCGCTGCGGGGTACGCCCTCTCGCCATCAAGGCCGACCAGGGCAGCGACCGCGACTTCCTGCAGCTATCGCGCAAGCATGTCATCGATACCAATCCAGAGAGTGCCCATATCAGTATCTTTGGCGGCAAGCTCACTGATTGCCTCAACGTGGGCGATGAAATTGCCGAGGAGGTAAAAGCGCTTGGCGTGGCGCTCAGCGATCCTAACTTTCACTGGTATGGCGAGCCGCCCGAGCCGGTGAAGCAGCAGTTTATGGATCAAGCCAAGCGCATGAACCTAGATGCCATGACGGCGGCTACCTCTTCAGAGCCGCTCTCCTCAAGACTATGGCGACGTTATGCAGAACAAGCGATTCCCATGCTTGAGAAAATTCGCCAAGACCCTTCTGAAGCCGATATTTTGATCGAAGGCACCGAGTACATCCGCTGTGAACTCGAGCACGCACGTGACCATGAGATGATCACGCAGTTGGAAGACTTCTTACGCCGCCGCGCCAAGGTGTCGCTGGTCGTTCACCATGAGCAGCTGCGCCAGTCGCCAGGCCTAAAAGAGGCCTGTCGGGTCCTCTTTGGCGAAGAAGCAGAAGAACGATTTACCACCTACTTCAAAGAGAATCGTGATACGTCTCGGCCGTCGGTTGAAACGCTCTCTTAAACAGAAGCGATCATTTTAAACCGTCACTCTTGCTCACATAAAAATCCCCCTGCTAACTCAATAACAGGGGGTATTAATATCGTGAGCAAGTGTGTTAAGGCATCACTCTTCGTGTTCGACGAGCAGTTGAGAATCGCCCGCTAATACCTCATCCCATGCTTCTTCCAGCGTACAGCCTGAACGACTATCAATGGTGTCGATAACTTCGACGGCATGTTGGAGCGACTCACGATTGCTCTTCAACGCCAATACTAGCTTGGCTAAATCTTGCTTGCTGAAAGAGCTAGCGATACGGTCGGCTTGTTGGCTCAATTCGATGCAGTTCATGGTTAGTCCCTCATGGTATGGTCAGCCGCTGCTCGTTATTGTTTGATACTTCGTATGAATAATCGAGCAGCCATCTTAATTAACGACGAATGGTGACATTGCTACTCATGCTGGGCCGGGTAAGTGCCCAGTTCGGTAACTGCGAAACGGTCACAAGCGTTACAAGACCTTCGCCTTAAGCGCCCTGGTAATACGGCAGCGCCTCGGTATGTAGCAAGGATAAGTGCGACGTATCGGGATAACAAAACACCGCCCTGATCCATGACTTCACTATGGTTCACGGCTGCCATGCTCACAATGCATCATTGGCAGCAGGCTGGGTTGTAGTTTGACTACATAACACCCATAGAAGCGCTATCGATGACGTAGACTTTCAAGAAGAGAGTTAAACGACTGTTTTAAAAGGGTAGGGAAAAATCAATGGAGAAGAACTAACACGTCTTTAAAAGATAAAAAACGCCTGCTCATTAAAAACGAATGCAGTTTACTCCTAAATAACGATTCCTCTATACGACCAAGGACGATGGCTTCGTTAAAAAAACGCCATAAAAAAACGCCGCTGTGCGACAGCGGCATCTTTTATGGCGCTTCTATGGCGCTTCGCGGCGGCGTTGTTTACGTAGAGCGCACACGGGATACCGCATCCAACCAGCCCTGGTAGAGCTTTTCACGGGTCTCCTCTTCCATGGTCGGCGTAAAGCTGCGCTCGCAACGCCAGAGCTGCTCGATCTCCTCTAGCGTGTCGTACCAGCCAAGACGTAACCCTGCCAAGTAAGCCGCCCCAAGGGCCGTCGTTTCCAAAATGGTCGGACGGTCAACTTGGACATTGAGCATATCGGCCAAAAACTGCATGACCCAGCTGTTCTTCACCATACCGCCATCCACACGCAGGTTGCCCGGTGCAGCCTCCATATCATCGTTCATGCAGTGCTGCAGATCGCGAGTTTGGTAACACACAGCCTGTAGCCCCGCCGCAACGATTTCGGCAATGCCGGTATCGCGGGTTAAGCCAAAAATCGCGCCACGGGCTTTGGGGTCCCAGTGGGGCGCGCCTAGCCCGGTAAAGGCTGGCACCAAATAAATGCTGTGGCCGCTGCGGGTTTTCTGGGCCAGCGCTTCGGTTTCCGAGGCATCGGCAAACAGGTTCAAACCATCTCGTAGCCACTGCACCGTTGCTCCCGCCACAAAGATGCTGCCCTCCATCGCATAGGTGGGCTTGCCGTTAATGCGGTAGCCAATGGTGGTCAGCAGGCGATTACGCGATACCGAGGCCGTTTCCCCGGTATTCACGATCATAAAACAGCCGGTACCGTAAGTGCTTTTACCCATACCGGGTTTAAAGCACGCCTGCCCGACCAGCGCCGCCTGTTGATCACCCGCGACGCCTGCAATCGGCAGCGGCGCGCCCAGCCAGTGGGCCTCGACCGTGCCAAAATCATCGCTGGAATCGTTCACCTCGGGGAGCATATTGGCGGGCACATCAAATAGCGCCAGCAGCTCCTCGTCCCAAGTTTGGTCATGAATGTTGAACAGCGCCGTGCGCGAGGCATTGGTGGCATCGGTCACGTGACGTTTACCATCGGTCAAACGCCACATCAAAAAGCTATCGACGGTGCCGAACGCCAGCTCGCCCCGGGCAGCACGCTCGCGGGCGCCCTCGACGCAATCGAGAATCCAGGCCAGTTTGGTGGCGGAAAAGTAAGGGTCGATCAATAGTCCAGTTTTCGACTGTACTAACTCAATATGCCCCTCGTCGCGTAGCGCCTGACAGCGCTCGGAGGTGCGACGATCTTGCCAAACGATGGCGTTGTATAGCGGCTTGCCTGTGGCGCGATCCCACACCACCGTGGTCTCACGCTGGTTGGTAATGCCGACCCCATCCACTTGTTCGGGGGTTATCTGGGCTTTGCTGAGCACTTCCCGGCAGGTCGCGATCACCGATTCCCAGATATCTTCCGGGTCGTGTTCGATCCACCCATCTTGCGGAAAGTGTTGAGGAAACTCTTGCTGGGCAACTGCCGCTATTTGGCCTTGGCGGTCAAACAGAATCGCGCGGGAGCTGGTCGTGCCTTGATCGATGGCGAGAATAAAGGAGGACATAGCGCATTCACTTTGTTGTAGGTTCTTTCGATTTTGTCTGTTTTCTTTCGTTTTATTATCATCAGAGGCTACTCTAAGCGCCTGGAATGCTCAAGTATGAAACTCTGCCACCTTAGCCAAAGCCTGAGCACTGTCGTGACAGGCGCTAAGCAATGCGCAGCGCCACATCGTGTTGGGTGAGCAGCCGTTGAATCGCCTCGGGGGGCTTACGATCGGTAAACAGCGCATCCAGTTGGGAAATGTTACCTTGGCGCACCACCGGATTACGGTGGAATTTCGAGTAGTCTGCGGCTAAATACACCCTTCGCGAATTGGCAATGATCGCCTGGGCAACGCGTACCTCTTGGTAGTCAAACTCCAGAAGCGAGCCATCCTCGTCGATGCCACTGATCCCGATGATTCCATAATCCACTTTGAACTGATTGATGAAGTCAATGGTGGCTTCGCCGATGATCCCACCATCACGGGAGCGCACTTGACCGCCCGCAATGATCACCGTGAAGTCCTCTTTGTGTTGCAGAATCGCCGCCACATTCAGGTTGTTGGTAATGATCTCCAAACCTTGGTGCTCCAGTAGCGCTTGGGCGATCATTTCATTGCTGGTCCCGATATTGATGAACAGAGAGGCATGATGGGGTATATGCTGTGCCAAGCAGCGGGCAATGCGCTCTTTCTCTTCGAGGTGCAACGTTTTGCGGGTGCTGTAAGCCGTATTGACCGTACTTGACTCGACCCCGACACCACCATGTACGCGGCGCACGCGACCTTCGTTGGCCAGAGTGTTCAAGTCTCGACGAATGGTTTGTGGCGTGACCGCGAAGTGTTCGGTGAGCTGTTCGATACTCATATAGCCGTGCTGGCGAACCAGTTCGACGATGGCATCCTGGCGATACTGTTGATTCATAAGCCCGGCCTGTTCGATATTTATTGGTCTATGTGCGTAATAGATTAGCAAAATTTTCGGAATCTAATAGCGCGAACATTCGAACAGGCCAGGTGCTGCCGTTACCCTAGGGCTATGTCAGAGCGGCCACACCCATAAAATCGCCGGAATGGCTGCGGCCATCACCACAAGCGAAAGCGGCAGCCCCAGTTTCCAGTAATCTCCAAACCGGTAACCCCCCGGGCCCAGCACCAGGGTATTCGATTGGTGTCCAATCGGGGTTAAAAACGCACAGGAGGCGCTGACGGCTACCACCATCAAAAACGGGTCCAGCGAGGCATCGAAGCCGTTGGCGAGGCTCGCCGCAATGGGTGCCATAAGGAGAGCTGCGGCCGCATTGTTGACTACGTTAGAGAGCAGCATAGAGAGCAGAAATAGCCCTACCAAGGAAACGACAATCGGCCACTCTACGCCAAACCGCAGCAGCGCATCGGCAATGATATCAGCACCGCCGCTGGTCTCCAGCGCTTCACCCACCGGCAACATGGCGGCAAGCAGCACAATCACCGGGCCATCAATGGCCTGGTAGCCATCCCGCAAGGGCAGCACGCCAATCAGCAGCGACACCAGCGCCGCCGTGCTCATCGCAACAGCCGCGGGCAAAAGATCAAACAGCATCGCGACAATCGCTAGCGCGAAAATACCCACCGAAATAGCCAGCTTACGCGGCTGGCCTAAATGTAGCTCGCGGTTGGCCAGCGGCAAACAACCCAGCGTCGATAAACTATCGGCGATTTCGTTTTCGCTGCCCTGCAATAGCAGCACGTCGCCGGTTTGAAAACGAATGTCGCGCAGGCGCTGCTTCAGGCGGCCACCATCACGGGCCACGGCCACTAAGTGCAAGCCAAACTGATGGTTAAGGCGCAGCTGTCGCACGCTGCGATTAATCATCATCGAATCATTGCGAACAACAGCTTCAATGAGCTGTAGGCCTTCGGTATCGACCGGCTGACGTTCATCGCTCTTCTCCGCGTCCTCGCGCTGCTCCTGCCCGTCCTCTGGCTCTTCAGGTTCGGCAATGGCGCTAAGACCCACTTTGTCCTCCAGCAGCTTCAGCTCATCGGGGCCGGCTTCCAGCAGCAGGATGTCACCCTCACGAAGCACGCCGTGAAACTGGTAGCCCGCCCGGCGATTATCTTCACGCACCACCGCTAAGACAGGGATGGTCTCATCCAGCTCATCGCGCAATTGTTGAAGGGTGAGCCCATTAGCTTTGGAGTCTTCAGTAACATTTAGCTCTACTAGATAGTTGGCGGTATCGAACATATCGTCTGCCGCCGCCTGCCCACTGCGTTTGGGGGTCAAGCGCCAGCCTACCAGCACAATAAAAGCCAAGCCCACCAGAGCCACCACAACGCCGACTGGCGAGAAGCTAAACATGCCGAAGTTTTCGCCGGTAATATTGCCCCGGTAGGCAGAAATAATAATATTGGGCGGCGTACCAATCAGCGTGGTCAGCCCTCCCAGCAGAGAGCCAAATGCCAGCGGCATTAGCAGCAGTGAAGGAGACGTATTGTGTTCACGGGCAAGACGTATCGCGACTGGCAACAGCAGCGCCAGCGCCCCTACGTTATTCATCACCCCAGACAGCACGACCACGGTACCCACGAGCACGAGCAGTTGTAGCATTAGGCGCTCGCCCACTTTGAGCACCTGATTGGCGATGACATCCACCACCCCAGAGCGCTCAAAGCCACGGCTTAACACCAGCACCGCCGCCACGGTAATCACCGCCGGATGGCCAAAGCCTGCAAAGGCGTCATCCGCAGGCACCAGCCCCAGCATCACCGAGCCTAGCAAGGCAGCCAAGGCCACCAAGTCGTAGCGGAAACGGCCCCAAATAAAGGCGACTAGCGTGAGCCCCAGCACGATGAATACCAGCGTGCTGGGAGAGAGTCCTATGCTTTCCAGAGTCATGTGCGTGCCATCTCCCTATGTTGTCGCTCCTCTTCCCTGACACGGAAAGTGCGGAGTGTTCAGCATCACATTAGGCGATGACTATACAGCCGTACAAGCACTGAAAAATAGGAAAAAATAGCGCGCGGGTTAGCGTTTCATTCGTGCCAGTAACCGCTCAACGGCTTCTAGATGTTCCGGCTCGTTGTGGCACATGCCTTGGAACACGGCGCACACATCCAGAAACGGCTTTAGCTCCATATCCGGGGCCATTTTCATGAGCCGCTTGGTGAGGCGCGTTGCTTTCGGCGGCTGGGCCGCGATGCGCTTGGCATGTGCCAAAGCGGCCTCCATCAGCTGCTCCGGCTCCACGACTTCCAGCACTACACCGTAGGCAAGCGCTTCATCAGCGCTGATCACCCGGCCTGAAAGGGTTAGTTCAAAGGCACGCTGGTAGCCAATTTGGCGCTGCATGAACCACGCCCCGCCATCGCCGGGGATGATGCCTAGGTTGAGAAACGTCTCCCCAAAGCTCGCCTTACGGGATGCAATACGCAGATCCGCCATATTGGCCAAATCAAACCCGGCACCAATCGCTGCACCATTCACGGCGGCGATGATGGGCACTTCTACCTGATTAAGTGCCAGGGGCATTCGCTGAATCCCTTGCCGATAGCGCTCAGCGACTTCGGCTACGTCCCCCGCAAAGTCGCCGCTGCGTTCGGCCATGTCTTTTACATTACCCCCGGCACAGAAAGCGCTCCCCGTTCCGGTGATCACCAGCACCGAGACGTCCTGGCAACGGTTCACCCATGCGGCGGTGGCGACGATATCATCCACCAGCGCCGTGCCGGTAAGCGCATTGCGCACGTCGTGGCGGTTAAGCGTGAGCGTTGCCACACGGTTTTCCAGCGTTAGGGTAGCGTCGGTTAATTCAGGTAGCGTTTGGCTCATGATTGGCGCTCCACGATGATTCGTGCATCGACGATGGCATAGTTAGCGGCAGAATGACCTTTCGGATAGGCAATCACCGGGTTCAAGTCTAGCTCGCTAATCTCCGGGTAGGCCTCCACCAATTGGGATACCTGCATCAGCAGTGACACTAGCGCCTGCTTATCGACACCCGCCGCCCCGCGTACTCCCGCCAGCACTTTTTGCGCTTTGAGTTGATCGACCATGGATTGCGCGTCGTGCAGGGTCAGCGGCAGCGAGCGGAAGGCCACGTCTTCGAGCACCTCCACAAAAATGCCGCCCAAGCCAAACATCAGCACCGGGCCGAAAATCGGGTCGCGCAGCATGCCGATAATCACCTCAACGCCCTTCTCCGCCATTGGCGTGACCAGCACGCCCTCTATCTGGGCGTTCGGGTCGTAAGCCTGGGCGTTTGACTGAATGGCCTGAAAGGCATCGCGCAGTGGGGCTTCACCCACCAGGTTGAGCTTGACCCCGCCCGCGTCGGATTTATGCAGAATATCTTTCGAGACCACCTTCATCGCCAGCGGCTTGCCCTGCGTACGCTGGGCGATCTCGGCGAGTTCGTCCTCACGACGCACCAACCACTCCTCGGGCACCGCGATACCGTGTTCCGCCAGCAGCCCCTTCGCCTCAAACTCCAGTAAATCGCGCCCTTCCGCCTTGGCCGCTTTTAGCATGGCCTTGCCTGTTTCCGCTGGCGCGGCGGGCGCTATCGTCTCCTGTACTTGTTGGCTGGCCAGGTACTCCCCTCGCTCACCTAAGGCAGCAAGCACGCGCACCGCATGCTCAATCGAGGAATACACCGGCAAACCGGCTTCGTGTAAACGGCGCAGCGCAGGCGGCTTGATGGGTGCGTAGAGGCTGTAAATCACCAGCGGCTTCTCGGAGGCTTGAGCAAGCTCTACCATGCGCTCTGCGCCACGCATCTCATCGCCCATCAGCGACTCCGCAAAGCGCAGGCTATACCCGCCGAGCATGCCGACCAGAAAGACGCTATCGACGCCTTCATCCGCCATCACCAGCTCAATGCAGCTTGCCAGCAGCGAGGGGTTCGCATCCGAGGAGCCCGCCACGTCCACCGGGTTAAGGGTAGATGCCTGAGGCAGTAGCACCTCGCGCAGTGCCGAGCGGGTAGCGTCAGAAAGCTCGGCCAGCGTCAGGCCCGCCTCCGATAAACGATCGGCGGCAATGGTGGCTTGGCCGCCGCCGTCAGAAATCACCGCCACGCGCTTACCGGGGGCTTTTTGCAGCCTTCCCAAACCTTCCGCCACGGGCAGAATTTCATCGGAGTACTGCACCACGCTAACGCCTGCCTGGCGCAGCAGGTCTACAGTCATTTGATAACTACCGGCCAACGCACCGGTATGGGAGCTGGCAGCCTTTTGGCCCTGCTCGGTGGCACCGGATTTATACACCACCACCGGCTTCATGGCGGTCACGTCACGGGCCACTTTCAGAAACTGCTGCCCATCACGGAAGCCCTCCACGTAGAGCGTAGCCACGCGAGTGTGCTCGTCCTCCCCTAAATAGCGCAGGTAATCGTTAAAGCCGATATCGCTCTGGTTGCCCGGGCCAACGTAGGTGCTGAACCCCACTTGCCCGTTATGCTGGGCTTCCAGCGCAAGAGAGAGCAGCATATTGCCGGACTGCGACACAATGCCGATATCACCCGGCTTGACGTTATCCAGCGCCAGCAAGTTAATTTGGTGGTGCAGGTTAAACATGCCAGAAGTGTTTGGGCCGATGATACGCACTCCGTGGGCACGGGCGATCTCCATCATCTGTGCCTCCAGCGCTGCCCCCTCTTCGCCGGTTTCGCCAAACCCGCTGGCCAGAATCACCGCCCCTTTCACCCCCCGGCGGCCACACTCGGCAATCAGCGCAGGCACGGTGGCGGCAGGCGTACACAGCAGCGCAAGCTCAGGGCAGCCAGGCATCTCGGTGAGTGAAGGCCACGCCTGCACGCCTAAAATGTGATCGGCTTTGGGATTGATGGGGTAAATATGTCCCTGGTAGCCGCCATTAATCAGCCCAACCATGGCTTTGTAGCCCCGTTTGGTGGGGTCTGCAGAAGCGCCTACTACGGCAATGCCAGAGGGCGCTAAGATATCATGCAGCGGGCTGCGGACTGGGAGATGGCCTTCGAGAGTATTCATTGCGTGACCTGTTTGACAAAGAAGTGCGTGACGGAGTGATACCAAGCTAATTCAAGAGGGCCGAGATCATTGGCCAAAAAAATTTGGCGCTCGCCGCTCGGCAAAGGCATCGACCCCCTCTTGCCAGTCCTCGGTGGTGGAGCAGGTAAACACCGCGTCCAGCTCCTGCTGCAGCTGGCTCTCCATGCTGGTATGGGCGCTGCGATTGACCAGCGGTTTGAGCATCGCCATGGAGACCGGCGCCTGCTTGGCAAGCCGCTCGGCGAGTGTTTGCGCTTCGGCCATCAGCTGCGCTTGGGGGTAGCTGGCCAGCGCCAAGCCGATCCTGGCGGCTTCTGGCCCATGAAGTTTGTCACCCAGATAGAGCAAGCGCCGGGCTTGGGTGAGCCCCACCAGTTGAGGCAGCAATTTTGAAACACCGCCGCCCACGCAAGTACCAATACTGGTTTCTGGAAAACCAATCTGCGCCTCGTCAGCCATCACGATAAAATCGCAGGAGACCGCCATCTCCGCACCAGCCCCCAGCGCATAGCCGTTCACGGCTGCTACCACCGGCTTACTGAGTTTGGTGATGGCTTCGCATACGTCGTTGCCCAGCTGCAAATACGCCCGGCGCTGAAACAGGGTACGCTTAGCGCTGCCGTGGGCCTTCATATCGGCACCGACACAAAACGCGCGCCCCTCACCGGTCAGCACCACCGCCCGGACCTGAGGCGACTGCTGTGCTATTCGCAGCACATCCAGCAGCTCTTGGTAAAGCGCCTCAACAACGGCGTTGAGGCGCTGCGGGCGATTCAGTCGCACGGTCAATACTCGGGCATCCAGAGTGACCAGCAGCGTTTCATAATTGGGCAGCGCAGTAGCGTCAGCAGGCATGGTGCTTTTTTTAACCTCATCGGATCAGTCGTCAAAACTTAACGAAACGTTTGTTTCTTTATTTTGAATAAAAAGAAACGTATGTATTTTTTGAACGATAGAGTAGTCGCCGGGACAACGTCAATACATCTGTAGCAAAAACATCTATCATTGGCACAAATGTTTTATTTTCATAGAGAGGGTGCCATGCCAGACAACGCCACTCACGCCACCAGCCTGGACAGCATTCACCAGCAGCTAGCCGAGAGCTATGCAGCGCTTAGCCCACAGCTCAAGCGCGCCGCCAGCTACGTGCTGGAACATCCTACAGAGATGGCGTTTCAGTCGATCCGCAAAACGGCTCAGGCAGCATCCGTCACTCCCTCCACCCTGGTCAGGCTAGCCAAGCGGCTTGGGTTCGAGAGCTACGAGCCGTTTCGGGAGGTGTTTCAATCGGCGGTACAGGCAGCGCCGGTGGAGCTATCCGGCCGCGCCAGCCAGTTGAATCAGCAGCACAGAAACCCAGAAGCGGCGCTGTTTGCGGAGGTAGGCGACGCTGCCTTCGATAATATTGGCAGGCTGTTTACGGCGGATAACCAAAAGCGCGTCAAAGAGGCCGCCGAGCGAATCTTGGCCGCGCGGCGAGTCGCCGTGGTCGGGTTTCGCGACACCTTCGCCTGCGCGTACCACTTTGCCTACGTGGGGCGCATTGCGATGCCGGAAGTGACGCTCATTCGCGGACAGGAGGGAGGCTTGCTCACCGAGTTGGCCCCGTTCAACGAGCAGGATGTGGTAGTGGCGTTTGGCTTTGAACCCTACTGCGCCGAGACGGTGAAGGCGCTGGAGATTACTCGCGCCAACGGCGTGCAGGCGATTGTAATTACCGACACGCTGCGCTCGCCGCTGGTGCCGGGGGCCAGCGTAACGTTTACCGTTGCCAACGCTACGCCGCACTTTTTCCCGTCGATATTAGCGGCAATTACGCTCAGCGAAGCGATTTTGGCGGAGTGCGTGGCATTCGGCCCCGACCAGCTGGTCGATAACGTGACCCGCTTTGAGAGCCGAATGCGTCAGTTGGGAGCGTATATAGAGATTGCCTAAACAGTCGCTTAGTAATGTCATCAGACCGGAACAACCCTAGGCGGGGGCGCTGTGAATCCTTCCATGGACGCTACTTTCGCCATCCATGGCGAAAGACCCCCGCTACGGGATGATTCCGATCATCTCTAGTACCATTATCACGGCAATAAAATAGTAGAACCGGTGGTTTTACGGCTCTGTAGTGCATCCTGAGCCTTACCGGCGTCTTGCAGCGGGTAGCGGTTGGCTACGTCGATGTGGATTTTGCCGCTCTCAATCATGGCGAAAAACTCGTCGCACATCATCTCTAGGCGCTCACGGGTGTCGGCGTAGCCGTTCAGGCTTGGGCGAGTCACAAACAGCGCGCCTTTTTGGTTCAAAATACCGATATTCACGCCATCCACAGGGCCAGAAGAGTTGCCGAAACTCACCATCAGCGAACGAGGCTTCAAGCAGTCCAGCGACATTTCCCAGGTGTCTTTACCCACCGAGTCATACACTACGTCACACATCTCGCCGTTGGTCAGCTCGCGCACCCGCTCTACCACGTTCTCTTCGGTGTAGTTGATGGTCGCCCATGCACCGTTGGCCATGGCTAGGTCAGCTTTTTCCTGAGAGCTCACCGTACCAATCAGCTTCACGCCCAGCGCTTTAGCCCACTGGCAGGCAATAGAGCCAACGCCCCCGGCCGCCGCGTGGAACAGAATGGTCTCACCGCCTTTAAGCTCATAGGTTTGACGCAGCAGATACTGCACCGTTAAGCCTTTCAGCAGGCTAGCGGCAGCGGTTTCAAAATCGATAAAATCCGGTAGCTTGACGACTTTGGACGCAGGCAGCGTGTGCAATTCCGCATAAGCACCCAGCGGGCCTTGGGCGTAAGCCACCCGGTCGCCGACTTTGAGATGCGTCACACCTTCGCCGACGGCATCCACCGTGCCAGCGCCCTCCGTTCCCAGCCCAGACGGCATGGCAGGCGCGGGATATAATCCCGTGCGGAAATAGATATCGATAAAGTTAAGCCCCACCGCTTTATTGGCGATACGCACTTCACCAGCAGCGGGGGCAGCCGGTTCGACCTCCACCCATTCCAACACCTCGGCACCACCGGTCTTGGAAAACTGGATACGCTTAGACATTAATGACACTCCTGTTGTTAATTATTGGACATACCCTGCGCGCTATCCAACCGCGTTGAGCGTCATTAATCAAGCCATTAGCTCACTAGGCCGACACGTCGTCGTCATGCACCCATGCTAAACTTGGCAACATTGTGCTTCATGACGCTCAATTGGCGACCACGACACGGAGTGGCTATGACCCATCCCGCAATTTCTGTCCCCACGCTCATCGCCCACCGCGGCTACTCCGCTGCCGCGCCCGAAAACACCCTGGCAGCCGTACGCGCCGCCCACCAAGCAGGCGCAACCTGGGTGGAATTGGATGTACAGCTGCTGAAGGATGATACACCGGTCATCTGGCACGATGGCGACGTTCGCCGCTGCTCAGATGGCCGTGGTGAGCTCGCCAACCTGACATGGCAGCAGGCTCAGCAGTTAGATGTGGGCAGTTGGTTTGGTGACCGCTTTGCGGGGGAAAAGATGGCCAGCCTTGAGGCTATGCTCGCCCTGCTAAACGAGCTGGAGATGGGCGTTAACTTAGAAATCAAGGTCAACAAAGGGCGTGACCCCATCCGTTTGGTGGACGTGGTCTTGCCTGCTGTTCTAGCCGCCCTCCCCCCTGAGCGGCTAGTGATCTCGTCGTTCGACCCCGTCGCCTTAGCCCACTGCCGCCAACATGCCCCTAAAGAGGCCCTGGCGTTAGGGGCGCTGTTTGGCAGTGTGCCCAAAAACTGGCGCGAACAGTGCGAAGCGGTCGAGGCGTTTAGTATTCACCCTCATTGGCCGCGGCTCAAACAGACCCAGGCCGCCGCCATGTGCCGCGACGGTTACCAAATTCTTTGCTACACCGCCAACGACCCCAGCGCGTTTGATAGCCGCTGGGCCTGGGGCATTGCCAGCGCCATTACCGATGAACCTGCTGCCTTTAAACGCTACCTAGACAACCGCCAGCGCGCAGGCCAGCCCGCTTAACCTATTTAACCTGTTTACATTCAGGCAACGTCACTAGGGCAACGTCACTGGGACAACGTAATAAGGAGAACGATGAACTATCTTGGTGCGCACGTTAGCGCGGCGGGCGGCGCGGATCAGGCCGTCCTTCGTGCTGTTGATATCGGTGCAACGGCGTTTGCGCTGTTCACCAAAAACCAGCGTCAGTGGAAGGGGAAACCGCTAACGGACGAGGCCATTGCGGCCTTCAAGCAGGCCTGCAAAACCCACGGCTTTGGCCCTGAACAGATTCTGCCCCACGACAGCTATCTGATTAACCTGGGTCACCCAGAAGCCGAGGGGCTAGCCAAGTCCCGCGCGGCGTTTTTGGATGAGATGCAGCGCTGCGAGCAGCTAGGGCTGACGTTGCTCAACTTCCATCCCGGCAGCCACCTGAACAAGATCAGCGAAGCCGAGTGCCTGGCGCGCATTGCCGACTCCATCAATGAAGCGCTGGCTGACACCCAGGGCGTGACCGCGGTCATCGAAAACACCGCGGGCCAAGGCACCAACCTCGGCTGGCGTTTTGAGCACTTGGCCGAGATTATCGATCAGGTGGAGGATAAATCCCGGGTGGGCGTGTGTATCGATACCTGCCACGCTTTCGCTGCCGGGTACGATCTCCGCACCCGCGACGCGACACAGGCCACCCTGGATGAGCTTGGCAAGGTCGTAGGTTTTGAGTACTTGCGCGGCATGCACTTGAACGATGCCAAAAGCGCCTTTGCCAGCCGCGTTGACCGCCACCACAGCCTGGGTAAGGGTAATATTGGGCTAGATGCCTTTAGCACCATTATGCAAGACGAGCGCATCCACGGCATTCCGATGATTTTAGAGACCATCGAACCCGAGATCTGGGCCGACGAGCTCAACTGGCTGCGCGCTCAAGTGCCAGAGGCCGCGCCGGGCAAGTAGTGAATCACATCGTGAAAGCGTAATCGCGTCGCGGTGTTATTGCGCATGGCGTGGGGCCGGTCAGCAAAAAAGCGCAGCCCCTCGCCTGCCCGCAGCGTTTGCCAGCGCTCGTCAATGCGTAGCTCCATCTCTCCTTCCACCACCACGATGTGCTCCACCACCCCGCTAGCGTGCGCCGACGATTCACTGAGCGCCCCCGGTGCGAGCTCGATCATGAACATCTCGAAGCCCAGCAGCGGGTCGTAAGGAAACAGCAGCCGCGCCTGCATACCGGCGCTGTCGTCGCCCCATACCGACTCCCAGCCATCCCGGTGCAGTTCCCCTAATGCGGGCTTGTCGCTATCGAACAGCGTCGAAAACGACACCCGAAAGCCGCTGGCAATCTTCCAGAGCGTCGAGACCGTCGGACTGGACTCGCCCCGTTCGATCTGGCCGAGCATGGCTTTGCTCACCCCGGTTTCACCGGCAGCACGATCCAGGCTCCAGCCACGCTCTTTGCGCAGTTGCCGCACCGTCCCCGCAATATGTTGCGCAATGGTGTGTGGCTCACTGGCCATGGGCTTCTCCTGACTACCGCTTTGGATATGTGACACAGTCTGCTGCCCCTATTGTGCGTTATAACGCACAGTGGTAACGTGAAAGGCGTGCGCTATAACGCACATTTTGCCATCACAGCTTGGGAGAGGCCACCCATGGAAGCGCCATCCACCTGCCACGACTCCGCTGCGCCCAGTCTTTGGCGCGATATTAGTTTGTCGACGATCATTGCGGGGGCAGGTATTGCGCTGTTGGGTACGCTAAGCGGCGGTTTAGCAGGCGCATTTGAAAAAAGCGAACAGCGCGATGCGGCCATCGTGACGTTTTTGCTGACCGGTTCGGGCATTACGCTGCTGGGGATCGGAGGAGCCTTTTGGGGCTTGGTGGCTGGCTTAGCGGTATTGAAAATCACCACAGCGAAAGCAGCATCCTAAAAAGCGGTGCGGCAATACATAAACGCCCCTGGCCGGTTAACCTGCCAGGGGCGTTTAAGACATCCGTTCAGATAAAGATGCCAGCCCTCTACATCGTGGCCAGCCGCTCCTCATCCAACACGCCGGACATCCTCACCATGGCCAGAGCCTCATCCAAACTGTCCATCTCCTCGATCACCAGCAGCTCGTTCTCCAAGCTCACGGGCTGACCGGCTTTCTCTGACAGCAGTTTCTCCAAAGAGGCCATGTCCATCGCGTCGTTTAAATGATGCACATCTACCGATGCGCTACTCGCGCTAGGGAGATAGATGGTGCCATTCGAAAAATCGACGGCATAAGCAATTACTCCAGGCACAATGAAAAACAGCAAACCCACACCGTTGGCAATCGCCACCACCGGGTCAACATCACCGCTCAACTGCCCCTTACGCTCAGGGTAAAACATGGTTCCGCAACCGCTCAATGCCACAATGGAGACGCCTATAACGGCCCCCGTTAACCAACGGCGAACTGCTTGCTGCATGGAGGTTCCCTCGAAAACTAAACGTCCCGATAGCCGACGCATGGCTGCTTGTTATGGTCAAATCAACGACTATCGACTCAAATGCCGCTCGATTCTAGCACACTTCCGCTACCGCGCACGCTCACCGAGCCGATTAGGATTTTGCCGCCTTACCCGCTTCGCCGTACAATGCGCGATTCAACGCTCGATTAAGCGCTACGTTCGATACAACATTCAGCGTCACCGCTGTTAACCAAGGAATGCTCACACCCATGCGCGCCAGCCAATTATTGATTGCGACATTAAAAGAAACCCCGGCCGATGCTGAAGTCATCAGCCACCAGTTAATGCTGCGCGCCGGGATGATCCGCCGTCTCACCTCGGGCCTGTACACTTGGCTGCCCCTGGGGCTACGCACTCTGCGCAAAGTGGAAGCCATCGTGCGTGAAGAGATGAACCGGGCCGGTGCCCAAGAAGTATTGATGCCTGCCGTTCAGCCCGCCGATCTATGGCAGGAGTCTGGCCGCTGGGAACAGTACGGCCCGGAATTGCTGCGTTTGAAAGATCGCCACGAGCGCGATTACTGCGTAGGCCCCACTCATGAAGAAGTCATCACTGACCTAGTGCGCAAAGAGATCGCCAGCTACAAGCAGTTGCCGGTGAACTTCTACCAGATTCAAACCAAATTCCGTGATGAAATTCGCCCGCGTTTCGGCGTGATGCGCTCTCGTGAATTCATCATGAAGGATGCCTACTCCTTCCACCTGGACGAGGAATCTCTCAAAGAGACCTACCAGGGTATGTACGACGCCTATACGCGTATTTTCACGCGCCTGGGCCTCGACTTCCGCCCAGTGATTGCTGACAACGGCTCCATTGGCGGCACGGGCTCTCATGAATTCCACGTGCTGGCCGACTCCGGCGAAGACGATATCGTGTTCTCCAACGCATCTGATTACGCTGCCAACATCGAAAAAGCCGAAGCGCTGCCCGCACCGCTGGGCAGCAACGTCGAGCGCGCCGCCCCTAGCGAAGAGATGCGTTTGGTTGATACACCGGATGCCAAAACCATCGCCACGCTGGTAGAGCAGTTCAAGCTGCCCATTGAGAAAACCGTCAAAACGCTGATGGTTCACGCGGCGGAAGGTGGTCTCATTGCACTGCTGGTTCGCGGCGACCACGAACTCAACGAAGTCAAAGCGGAAAACCTGCCTCAGGTAAAAGCCCCGCTGACCATGGCCAGCGAAGAAGAAATTCGTGCCGCCGTGGGTGCAGGCCCTGGCTCGTTGGGTCCGGTCGGTTTAGAAATGCCGATTATCATTGACCGCAGCGTTGCCTTAATGAGCGACTTCGGCGCGGGTGCCAACGTCGATGGCAAGCACTACTTCGGCATCAACTGGGAGCGTGATGCGGCCCTGCCTCAGGTCGCTGACCTGCGTAACGTCGTAGAGGGCGACCCGTCACCCGATGGCCAAGGCACGCTCTCGATCAAGCGCGGCATCGAAGTCGGCCACGTGTTCCAGCTTGGCCAGAAGTACTCCGAAGCGATGAATGCCAGCGTGCTGGGCGACAACGGCAAAACCAGCCACCCGTGGATGGGCTGCTACGGCATTGGCGTGACCCGCGTGGTCGCAGCAGCCATTGAACAGAACCACGATGAGTCTGGCATTATCTGGCCCAATGCGATTGCGCCGTTCCAGGTCGCGCTAGTACCGATGAACGCGCATAAGTCACAGCGCGTGCGTGAAGAGTCCGAGCGCCTCTACCAAACGCTCACCGCCGCTGGTTTAGACGTGCTGCTGGACGACCGCGATACGCGCCCCGGCGTGAAGTTTGCCGACCTGGAACTGATGGGCGTCCCACACCGTTTGGTGATTGGCGACCGTGGCCTGGACAACGGCGAACTGGAGTACAAAGGCCGTCGCGATAGCGAAGCCACTATGATTCCTGCCGACAAGATTGTCGACTTCCTGCGTGAACAAGCGGGCCTTGTTAGCGCAGAGTAATCGGCAGGTATATGTCACTGAGCACTCCTTGGCGGCGTTTGTCGCCTCGGTACGTGAAGTGGGTGCTAATGGGCAGCCTGATGGTGGCTGCCTACCCCGCGCCAAGCGTAGCGGAGCCTGCCCTACGCCCCACGCTGGAAGCAGCCGACCCACAAACGCCCTACGTTCAGTGGCGGTTACAGCAGTGGCGCAGCCGTATGGATGCGCCACTTTCCCGCTTTGTCGCCTCGCCTGAACAACGCCACACCTTACTCACTCGACTCTACCAAGAGGCCCGGCTGGCCGGGTTACCGCCTGAGCTGGTGCTGGCGTTAATCCAGGTCGAGAGCGCCTTTAATGCCGATGCGGTCTCCTCGGCGGGCGCGGTAGGTCTCATGCAGATCATGCCGTTTTGGGTCGCTGAGCTTGGCCTGCCCATGGACGACCTTACCGAACCCAACCGCAACCTGCGCTATGGGTGCACGATTTTAGCCCACTACCTTGCCATCGAACGGGGTGACTTTACCCGCGCTCTCGCTCGCTATAACGGCAGCCTGGGGAAGACGTGGTACCCGGAGCGAGTACTCAAAGCATGGCGAGATCACTGGCGCTAAGCGTTAACGTCTTTAATTAATCCAGCGTGATAGAACTGCGCGAGTAGCTGCGCCACGTCTTGGCGTACCTGCTCAAATTTTGCGCCTGCAAAAAAGCCTGTGAGCGTGTCACTCACGGAGTCAAGATCCAGCGGTTCGTGATTCAACAGCGCCCACACAGCCCGGCTAGTGGTGTTCAGCCGATGAATCGCGCCGCCCTCCTCGGCAATCACAAATAGCTCGTCGCCTAGCGGAAACTCAAACGCTGCCTCACTGGCCTGCCACTGGCGCCCATCCGTTGGCTCAAGGGCAGGTATCACTTCAGGAGTATCGCAACGGGGCTGGCTGGCCAGTGCCAAGCTCTCTAGGGTGCCACTTCCCCAGCATTTCGTAAGCCACTGGGCTGCATCAAAGGCGTCGCTATAGCGCAGCAGAAAACAGGGCAAGCCCTCAAGCAGTGGCAAGAAGCGCTCAATCAGCGCCTGGTCAGATTCGTGCTCGGCAAAATTTTGCTGTAACAGCTGCCATAACCCATCGCCTGGCTGAAGGCGGGTAAGCTGGGGCTCGTTTAGCGATTCATCGCGGTCAATCAGTAATATCGCCCCCAGCGGGCAGCGCTGGCCGTGGCTAGCTAACTGCGTATTGTCCAAACGAAGATAGCCATAGCGGGCATCCTGAGGGCCAAGGTGCGTTTGTACAAACTGACGAAACTCCAGAGACATCGCGTCAGGAAGCGGTAGCCGCAAGCGAGGTGCCACGCCCAGCGCAATCCCTACCCCTTGCTTGTTGAGCGCCAGCACATCATCACCAAACACACGCTGCCCAGCCGCTGCAAAGGCGGCGGTTAAGGTGCTTTTGCCCGCCCGGTATGTATCGGGAAAAATCACTAGCTGGCCATTGATTTCCACTGATCCGCAGTGCAAACCCACTAACTCCGGGTGACGATAAAAATACGCGCCGGCAGCATCCGCGATAACGCTACAGGCAGTTCCTACCGCGCTGTCCAGCAGCGCCCCTTCTGGAAGCGCGGGCGCCTCTTGCCAATACCCCTGCGGGTGCCGCCATACGCAGACCTCCGGCGATTGGGTTTGCGCGGCGCAAGGCGTCAAGGGCCAGCCTGGCATGGCAGCTGTTAGGACGGGCAGCAACTCGTCGGCATTCACTAACCGAAGGCAAGGCCCAACGCCTTCGAGCGTATAATCTTGATGATGGCTCGGCATGGCCGCTCCCTTACCAGCGCGGCAGCACACGGCTTAGGCGAATTTCAATGACGCCGTCGCGCTCCCAACGTGAGCGCTGGGGCCGAGAGTAATAACGCTCAGGATAGCCATGGCGTGAATGATGCTGATGAGAATGGCGCGCTCTGGAATAATCAGGCCGGGAGTAACGGGGGCGCGAATAGTGCGGCCGGGAATAATGGGGACGTGAATAGCTGGGACGCGAATAGCTAGGCCGTGAGCGACTTGGGCGCGAATGACGATGCTCGCGGGCTTCGGCCTGCCCCATTGATAACAAGGTAGGCGCAACGTAAAGGGCAGCTGCACCTAAACCCAGACTAGCCAGTACTTGGCGGCGTGAACGGCGCTTGCTTAAAAGGTCTTTAGTGTTGTCGGTAGAGTCACTCATCACATGTCTCCTGATCGATAAGGCTAACAGGTTAACGAACACTGTTTCTGAAATTACTCTAGCTTCACCGACCAAGCGACACCATAGTAGGCGCTTGACTTCCCTATTGTTTACTCTTTTTCTTAAAATAGGCACTTTACCAAAGCATAACTGCCAATGCGCTTCAACGGTTATTAATACAACTTAAAAAAAAGACGCAAAAAAGCCGGCCCCTTGGGCCGGCAACAGGAAGCTTACACATTAACGTAAGCCCCCTCCCCTGACGACTGACACAGTCTGCTGAATTAAGGCTTCTTACGTTCATCCTTACGCAAATGGTCACGTACCACAAAGCCTACCCAACCAACCATAAAGGTGATCATTAGCGCGACAGTAACTAGGCCGAAAATTACCGCATCATCCCAGTACATGGTGCTTCCCTCCCGCCGTGATGTATGGGGCCATCGTACTGCGTTCAGAGAAGGGGAAACTGACCTGGGTCAAGCTTTTAAAATGGTGGCCGCAAGGGTAAACGGGAACTTGATACAGGTCAGTTTTTAACGCGCTTCACCCGATAAAAACAGCTTTTTTAGAGCACTTTACGGTCTTCTACTTTGCTGTGCTCGGTGCCCGGTGGCAGCGGATGGCCTTTAGCAAGCTCTGCACGGGTGGCATCGCGAACGTCTAGAATCTTCACCTGATAGCGCAGCGTATGGCCCGCCAAGGGGTGGTTGGTATCCACCGTGACGGTATCGCCGTCGATGTTCAGCACGGTGACGATCTGCGGGCCAGCCTCGCCTTCGGTTTGAAAACGGCTGCCTGGCTCAATCTCTGCACCGCCAAACGACGCGCGACTCACCTCTTGCACCAACTCTTCGTTACGCAGGCCGTAAGCATCAGCGGGAGCCAGCGTGACGCTTAGTTCATCACCTACGGCTTTGCCGGTTAAATCTCGCTCCAAGCCCGGCAAAATATTATCGTGGCCGTGAAGATACTCCAGGGGTTTCTGACGTGCGTTGGAGTCATCCAACACGCGGGGGCTGCCATCGCTGAGCACATCGCTAAGCACGTAGTGCAGAGTCACTACCTGATGGGCGGTAATCGACACGGAAAACTCCTCTCCGGTAAGCTGTCGGCTTTGTCATGGAACGCCAACCATGAACCCTATCCATAGTCTAACATCGACGGGTTTTTGAGCGGCCCACGTCACCGATGTTTCTTTTTGGAGTACTCCCTTACATGCCCACCCCGACTCCTCAGCGCAGTTGGCTGGCGGCGCTTGGTATTTACTGCAAAGCGCCTGTCATCACCATGCTGTTTTTAGGCTTTTCCGCTGGCCTGCCCTTTCTACTGGTGTTTTCGACGCTCTCCGCATGGCTACGTAGCGACGGGGTCGAAGTAGCTGCCATCGGTTTTTTTGCCTGGATCGGCATGCTCTACTCCATCAAATTCTTCTGGGCACCGGTGGTAGACCGACTCGCGCTGCCTCTGCTCACCCGCGCCTTTGGACAACGACGCGGCTGGATGCTGTTGGCCCAGGGCATGATTGCCGCCGGTCTCATTGGCCTCGCAGGAGTAGACCCAATCGACAACCTAGGCTGGGTCGCCGCCTTTGCGCTATTGGTGGCGTTTGGCTCCGCCACGCAAGATATCGCCATTGATGCTTACCGTATTGAATCCGCCGATGATGATGTTCAAGCAGCCATGGCCTCCACCTACATTATTGGCTATCGCGGCGGGCTACTAGCGGCAGGGGCCGGTGCGCTTTATGTGGCATCGGCGGTATCGTGGAACGCGGCTTACCTGACCATGGCCGCCCTGGTGAGCATTGGCGTGATCACCGTACTGATTCGCCCAGAACCCAAGCGCGCTTCATTAACCGTGCAACTAATCCATGAACCCAAAGTGCGCGCCTTTATTCGCGCCAGCCGTGGAAAGCCCAAAACGCTGCGCCGCTTGGGCGCTTGGGTGATTGGCGCGATTGTTTGCCCGTTTACCGACTTCTTCCGCCGCTATGGGGTGAAGGCGATGGGTATTTTGGTGTTTATTGCCGTGTTCCGTATCAGCGACCTGGCCATGGCATCGATGGCCAACCCGCTCTATATCGACCTGGGCTTTTCACTGGCGACTATTGCCAACGTCACCAATATTTTCGGGATTGCGATGAGCATTGCAGGAGGCATTCTAGGCGGGCTGCTGGTGGCCCGTTACGGCATTGGCCCACTGCTGATTTTCGGCGCGGGGCTGGTGATGGTCACCAACCTGCTGTTTGCGGTGCTTGCGCTAATCGGCAATCAGGTGCCGATGCTGGTAGTCACGATCATTGGCGATAACCTAGCCAACGGCCTGGCCAGTGCGGTGTTTATCGCGTTTCTTTCAAGCTTGACCTCGCGGGCATATACCGCCACGCAGTACGCGCTGTTTTCGTCGCTGATGACGCTACCGGGGAAATTCCTGAGCGGGTTTGGCGGGATTGTGGTAAGCGCTCAGGGTTATGCCACTTTCTTTGTGGTAGCCACAGTGCTCGGCTTACCCGCCATTCTGCTGGCCATTTGGATAAGCCGAGATAAACAGCTAGTGCCTACCCCAGTTACCGAGGCAGGCAGCTAAAAACCGTCAGCGAATAGCTCAGCGGTGGCTGGCTAACCAATCCAGCGCCCCTGGCGTGGTGCGCCACTGGTCGCGCATCAGCGTACGGTACTGCCACGCTTCCGCTCGGGAGCCAGGGTCAACCTGCCCATCAGGATGAGGCATGGAGGGCCTTGGGTTCTCCGCGCAAATTAGTTCTAGCGCGTGGCGGTTGTGGGCAACCACCTCCGCCAGTGCCGCTTCGGCGGCCTCCTGCTGCCCTAACCGGTAAAGCGCCAGCGTGCGCCCCATCAGCAACCCTAACACCAGCGAGCCGTCATCTTTTTGCGGCTCTTCAGTCAGCGCCAGCGCCTCTTCGTTGCGGTCATCGCGCAGCAGTTGATCAAGCACCAGCTCTTTCAAGCCCAGGCTATCTTCTTGGTCAATCGCCAGCAGCTCTTCGGCTAGCTCCCGGGAGTGTTGGCGAGCGCCACGCTCCATGCCGACAACCAGCGCCAAGCCGGTGCGCAGCAGCATGACATTATCGGCATCGTCCCAACACAGGCTGCCGTCGCCTGCGGCGCGGGCCTGTTCCAGCCAGCGTGAAAGGCGCAGCGCCAACGGTTCCAGCAGGCTGGGTGCCATCCACGGTAGGCTGCCGAAGCGGCTGGTCAGCGCCAGCGTTAGGTCTTGCACCACTTGCGGCGCATCCAGCCACTCCGGGTGGGCGCACAGCGCCGACATCCAATCAATCGCATTGACCCAGGGGTCGTCACGGAAGCCCAGCGCCACCTCTTCATCTACCATGACCTGGAACTGCTCGTGCCACGCGGCAAACAGCGTCTCTTCACGGGCGGTAGTGGTGTAGTGCAGGCGGCCAGTCTCAGCATCCTGCTCAATGGAAAGCTTGGGAGCAACGGGCAGCGCCGCTAGCAGCGCCTGAAGCGAGACCAGCGGCGTCGCCATATCTTCTTCAGCACTCAAGAGCTGGTCGGCCAGCGTTGCGCCGGGGTTATCTGCCAGAGCGGCCAGGAATTCGAGCTGATCTTCATCCAGATCCCCTTGGCGCACCAACCGGCGATACCAGAAATTAGCGCGCTCTTTGGCCTCTTTCTCATGGCCTTCATGGAGTAGCAGCATGGCTTCAATGTAGGCCAGCGTTGGCGAATCGGGCAGCGCCTGCTGAGCTTTGACAAACGCCGCGCGGGCGCTATCTAAATCATCGTTATCCAGGTGCATCAAGCACAGCCTCTCAAGGGCCACGCCGCGTAAAAACAGCGGCCCGCGCTCCATCACGTCGTCCAACAGGTCGGCACGCTTGCGGGTAAAGCCGCGCTCTTGATAGATATCCAGCAGAATTTCAAAAGCTGGCTCAGCCTGCTCTGGCAGGCGCGACCAGTCGCTACCATCAAACAGCGACTCAAGAATCTGCATGGAACGGCCGGTTTGACCACTCTCTGCGGCAATCAGCCCAGCTTCTAGCAGCGCTTGAGGTGGTGCCTGCTGGCTATCTAACGCCGCCTTCAGCGTGGCCCCCTTCCATTCGCGCAGCGAGAGCATCCACATCATCTGTTCAGGGATGTCGGTCGGGAAATTAACGCGGTAGCAACACTGCTTATATTTACGTCCGGAATCGCACCAGCACGGCTCGTTGCGGCCAGGTGTTGCCAAGGGCTCGCTAGCAAAATCCAGCCGCTCTAGCGGAGTTTGCGACCATAAAATGGGCGCTAGCGCCTGTGCGGTGGCCACATCGCCGTTAAACGCCTGCGCGCCTTTGTCACGTACCCACGTCATAAAATCGGGGTAGTGTTCCTGCTGCCTGATTGCCGAGAGTGCCCCAGAGGCAAATCCCAGCAGTTGATCGACCCATACCGCCAGCATTGCCGTCTCCACTGTCTTCAAGACTATAAAATCTGTAAAACCGA
This sequence comes from Halomonas sp. Ps84H-12, assembly GCF_024124725.1. Taxonomy (NCBI): domain Bacteria; kingdom Pseudomonadati; phylum Pseudomonadota; class Gammaproteobacteria; order Oceanospirillales; family Halomonadaceae; genus Halomonas; species Halomonas sp. Ps84H-12. Next base: position 115,607 of record NZ_JAMXSJ010000003.1, read on the forward strand.
TTAAAAAGCGCAATAGTCTAGCATGGCTGGCGGGGCTACCGCAGCGGTCATCGCTTGGCAGGGCCTTGGCTAAGCAGTACGCGCCCAGCCCAGCAGCGGCTGAGCTCGGTCGTGCATATCTAAACGGGCCTTTAAGCGTACCAAGTTCCAGTAGTGGCCGTTGAGCGCCCGAGAGAGCAGCAGCGTATCTGCCGGGGGCTGAAGACGATCCATGGCGGCCCACACTTTGGGGGTGAGCTCCCGCAGGCGGCGATGAACGCGCACGTCGCTGAAATCCTGCTCGCCTGGGGCGAACAGCGGGGTAATACACTCAGCGGATTCGCGATACAGCGCCAGCGGAGCGCCTTGGCCCTGGCGGCCGCCCATCTTCATCAGCGCGTCATCCATGGCCATGGGGTCTTGGGAAAGCGTGGCATCCAATAGCTGCATCATGGCCTTTAGCCGCGCCTCGGGAACGGGAATCACTGCGCCCAAATCGTAAATCACTAAGCGGCCCTGCTCATCGCAGGCAAAGTTGCCTGCGTGGGGGTCAGCGTGCAGCTCACGGTAGGTAAATAGCTCCTCGGTAATCCAGTCTGCCAGTGCAACAGCCACTTTTTGACGGGTAGCGTCATCCGCACTCTCTAAATCCCGCAGCGGCGTGCCGTCTACAAAACGCATGGCCAATACGTGTTGGCCGGAGAGCTCAAACAGCGGCTCGGGGATCACCAGCGCTGGGTTATCTTGGTAGCGCTCCCGGTAACGGGCCAGCGCCAGGGCCTCCGCGTGGTAGTCCAGCTCGTCACGCAGCCCGGCTGCCAGCTCCTCAAACAGCGCATCTAGCCGTGCCTGCGGGACCTTGAACCAGCGGCCAAGCCCCATAATGCGCCTCACTTGTTTAAGGTCGCTCTCTAAAACCTCAGCAAGCCCTGGGTACTGCACTTTAAGTACTACGGTTTCACCTTCGTGGGTCACCGCTTTGTGCACCTGACCCATCGAAGCGCTGGCAAAGGGGCGCTCTTCAATCTCGCGGAAATGCGTTTGGATGTCACCGTACTGCAGCACTAGCGCCTCGCGAATTTTCGGCCAGGGCATCGGTTCAGCCTGGCGTTGCAGGCGGGCCAGCTCGTTGGCCAGTTCCGGCGGCAGCAGATCATCCCACTGGGACATAATTTGAGCCAGCTTCATGGCCGGGCCTTTTAATTCAGAAAGCCCTTCAAACAGCGCCTCACCCAGCGCCCCCCAATCCGCTTGGCCGCCTAACCGCGTTTTCAGCAGGGCACCACCCGTACGCGCACCCAGCCCAAATAAACGTCGTGTTCTACCGCGCTCGCGCATAAAAACCGCCTCCCAGTGCTTTGCGACAGCTTACTCAATCCGATAATTTTATACAAAAACTATACAAACAAATGACACACGACACCTTTCAAGTACCTGTATAAATTTTCACGCCTCGACGTTCAACCCACTGATCGGCTTCTGCTACCATGACACTCTTTCAAAGACCGCTACCAGGGCCTACCGTATGCGCTTGATTATCGCCGAGAAACCCAGCCTCGCCCGTGCCATTGCCGACGCCCTGCCCGGTGGCGGCAAGCGCCAGGAAGGCGCGATTGTGTGCGGCGATACCACGGTGACTTGGTGCCTGGGCCACCTGCTGGAGCAAGCTCCACCGGAAGCCTACAACCCCGCCGATAAACAGTGGCGGCTCGACCGGCTGCCCATCGTGCCCGGCACGTGGCAGCTCGCGCCGCGCTCCAAAGCCCGTGGCCAGTTAGCAGTGATTCGTAAACTGATCAAGCAAGCTACCAGCGTGGTACACGCTGGCGACCCAGACCGCGAAGGCCAGCTGCTGGTGCAAGAGGTGATCGAGCATTTGAAGTACCGCGGCCCGGTGCAGCGGCTATTGATTAGCGACCTTAACCGCCCAGCGGTCAGCCGAGCGCTAGCCAGCCTGCGGCCGAATGCTCAGTTTCAGCCGCTGTTTCAGGCCGCCCAGGCACGCTCACGGGCTGACTGGCTGTATGGCATTAATCTCACCCGCGCCTGGACGCTCACCGGCCGCCAAGCTGGGCACGATGGCGTCCTCTCGGTAGGCCGTGTACAAACCCCGGTACTTGGGCTGATTGTGCGGCGGGATAACAGCATTCGTGATTTCAAACCCCATCCGTTCTACCCGCTTTGGGTAGATTTACAGGTGGCGCAAGGCCAGCTGCGTGCCTGGTGGGCTCCCAAAGCGCATCAACCTTTGGATGAGCAAGGGCGACTGATTGACCGCACGCCCGCCGATGCCCTGGCCGCTCAGCTACCCGGCGCACGCGGCACGCTCACCACATTAGACCAACAGGAGAAGCGCCAAGCGCCACCGCTGCCCTACTCGCTTTCTGCCTTGCAGGTAGATGCCGCCCGCCGCTTTGGGCTTTCCGCGCAGATGGTGCTGGATATTTGCCAGCGGCTTTACGAGCAGCACAAACTGATCACCTACCCCCGCTCAGACTGCCGCTACCTTCCGGAAGAGCACCTAGCGCTTGCCCAGCGCAGCCTCTCCGGTGCTTGCCAGAATGACGACACGTTACGAGGTTGGCTCAACGGGGCCGACTTTACCCTACGCTCGAAAGCCTGGAACGATAAGCAGGTGGGCGCGCACCACGCCTTAGCACCGACCGGCAAGCCCGCCGATGTCAGCCAGCTTTCCGCCACCGAAGGCCATGTGTTTCGGCTAATCGTGCGCAACGTCATGGCGCAGTTCTACCGCCCGCTGCGCACTTTTGAAGTGAAAGCCGAGTTCACCCTGCTGAATGAAGCCTTTCGCGCTCGCGGCCAAAGCATTCTCGACCCCGGCTGGAAGCCACTGTTCACCACCCGCGAAGATACCCCGCCGCTACCGCCGCTCACCCAAGGCGAAGCCTGCCAAGCACTCGCCGCAGGCGTGGAAGAAAAAGAGACCCGGCCGCCAGAACCATTCACCGATGCCAGCTTAATCAAAGCAATGATGAATATTGGCCGCTACGTGGACGACCCCAACGTGCGCCGCACTCTGCGCGACACCGACGGCCTGGGCACAGAAGCCACCCGCGCAGGCATTATCGAAACCCTGGTGCAGCGCGGCTACCTAGTGCGCCAGCAAAAAGCCCTACGCGCCACCAAACTCGGCTGCGCGCTGATCGCCGCCCTGCCCAGCGCCGTCAGTACACCGGAACGCACCGCCCTCTGGGAACAACGCCTGCGAGCGATCTCTGAACAGCAAGACGACCCCAACGCCTTCCAGCACGCGCTGCTGGAAGACTTACGCGCCCTACTAAGCCAAAGCGACGCGGCCAAGCTGCGCCATAGTTTACAAACCGCCCAAGGCGAAGTTGGAGGCCCCGCCAAACGCAGTGGAGCCACTAAGAAAAGCTACACACGGCGTAAAAGTACCGGCAGTAAGACAGCTACGGGGAGCCGTAACAGTGCGGCGGGGAAGCGGAGTACGGGAAAGAGGCGCAGCAGTTAGCACTTGTTGTTAAATAAATAGCCAAGCCAATTTACTTAAATCAATCAAGGTAACGGTATAAAAGCATCCTAAAACGCAACAACATAGCTATCCCTGTCTGATGCAACCCCCAAACTCGTTGCAGTGCTTCGCGGGTGCCTCACTTCGTTCGTTACACCGCGCTACGGGATCGGTGGCTTTGTCTATGTTTGGGTGGCTTTATCATCGCGCGCTGAAGCGCCCTCCCATACCCCTCATATCTCACGCCCCCTTTCCCCACACCTTCCATCTCTCACAATTGCCATCTCTCAAATCTGCCATCTCTCACTTATGGCAACCCCACACCTCTGTTATCTTCGTCTCCCATCACCTCTTGCGACTAGCCTTCTCACGCAAACCCGATTAGCCTGCTAACTCAACCAGTAAAGGGACTGAGATGCGAGAGACAACGACGCGGCAGCACTTGGCGGGAGTTTTGATTCTGCTCGGGCTGTTGGCACAGATTATTGGTTTTACCGGCGGGGTGCCGACCGCGCAGGCGGTGAGCTATCTGCTGTGGGCGGCGGTGGCGCTGCTGTGGCGGGATATTCCCAAGCGTTCGCGCCTTCAGGCGGGGGTGTTGATTGCCCTGGGTGTGGTGATGCTGGTGGTGGCGCAAACCGTGTATGGCGCGGCGGTGAACTGGCCTGCCATACTGCAGGGGAACGTGTTCGTGGCTTCCATGCTGGTAGGCGTGAGTTTTATCTCGCTGATTGGCACCCAGGGCAACAAGCGTGCGCCGGGTAAGCGGGTAACGGGGGCGGACGGCGTGCTGCGCACCTGGCTGGGCGTGCATTTTCTCGGCACGATTTTGAATCTATCGACGGTGTTTATGGTGGGCGACCGCTTGGCTCGCCGTGCGCCGTTAACCACGCCGCAGTTATTGGCGCTGAACCGAGGGCTTAGCAGCGCCGCGTTGTGGTCGCCCTTCTTTGCCTCTATGGCGCTGGTGATCGCGTTGGTGCCTTCGGTGCAGTATGCCCAGATTGCCGTGGTGGGTTTTCCAATGGCCATGCTCTCGGGGCTATTAACCACGCTAGAACTGCGGCGACGGTTTGATTTAACCGAGGTGGATGGCTTTTCGCTTTCGCCCCGCAGCCTGCTCATGCCTGCAGGCATGGCGGCGCTGGTGATGCTGTTGCACTTTTGGATCACGCCGTCGCTTACTATCGTCAGCATTATTACCTTTTTGCTGCCTGGGGTAGCGCTGCTGAGCAACCTGCGGGAAGGCCCGCGTTTTACCCTGCGGCGCCTGCGTCAGCATACCGTTACTCGCCTGCCCGCCATGCGCGGGGAAATTTCACTGTTTTTAGCGGCAGGCTTATTAACGCTGGGGCTTTCAACGCTGGTAACAGCGACGGCAGGCGATGAGTGGACGCTGTTTGCCCGTTTTGGTACATGGCAGGCCATGGTGAGTTTTGCGGCTATTACGCTTAGTGCGCTGGTGGGGCTGCACCCGATTATTGGGGTGTCGGTGTTGGCGTCGGTGCTTAATCTGAGCAGCGCTGAGCAGACCCTGTTTGCCTTTGTGGCGCTTAGCGCCTGGGCGGTGGGCACCAGTGTGGGGCCGCTTTCGGGTATTAACCTGTCGTTGCAGGGGCGTTACGGGGTGAGCGGTTATCAGATGATGAAAAATAATCTGCCTTATGCGGCGATGATGAGCCTGCTCTCGCTAGGCGCGATCGCAGGCTTGAGCGTTTGGCTAGGTTAGATACTTAGGTTTCGACGATTTTGCTCGGAAAGCGGTAGAAGTAGCGGTGGCCGCACTGGTGGCAGGGTTCCAGCCGGGCGACTTCGTTAAACATGACCTGAGCATCGCAGTGGGTGCAGGCCATTAAGCCAGGGGCGGCGATTTCGCCTTCGCAGTAGTCGGCGCGGGCGGCTTCTAGGTCATCCTCGAAACGTTCGCGGTCTACCACGCTACGGTCGGCAATGGAAAGCAGCGATTCCGCGACCCGGCGGGAAAGCTGGTCGATGTCGATTCCTAGCCAGCTGGCAACCTGCTTGCCGGTATCCGCCATGTAGTAGCGCATGTCTTTCAGGTCGCGCTCTACCCAGGCACGCAGCAGCGCCAGCTCGTCTTTGGTGTACTCCTCAAGCTCAGCTTCAAAGGCAACGGCGTCGTCCAAATCCTTTTGCAGGTTGTCCCAGGTGAGCTCGTTGGCACCATCCTGCATGCGTTCCAATAGGCGCTCGTAGCCTTCGCGAAGGCGGTGATCATTGTGTTTTTCCATGGGTCCTCTCCTTTTGTTGCCACAGGTGCTGCCTATCATCGGTTAGCCGTTCAAGGATACACCCGCATAGGATACAATCGACGCTACTTATCTGACAGTCGTCATCTACTATTCACTTTGCGCCCTGAACAGGGGCGAATTATCCCAAGGCATTGAAAACACCGATGGACGCACAATACAGCCCCCGCGAGATCGAACGTGACGCTCAACAGTACTGGGACAAGCACCAGTGCTTTAAAGCCGTAGAGGACGCCAACCGCGAAAAGTTCTACTGCCTATCCATGTTCCCCTACCCCAGCGGCAAGCTGCACATGGGCCACGTGCGTAATTACACTATCGGCGACGTTGTCTCACGTTTCCAGCGCATGCAGGGTAAAAATGTCATGCAGCCCATGGGCTGGGACGCGTTCGGGATGCCGGCGGAAAATGCCGCGATCCAAAATCAGGTGCCGCCTGCCAAGTGGACTTACCAAAACATCGATTACATGCGCAACCAGTTGAAGGCACTGGGATTTGCCTACGACTGGAGCCGCGAATTCGCTACCTGCGACACCAGCTACTACCGCTGGGAGCAGTGGTTCTTCACCAAGCTGGTGGAGAAAGGGCTGGTCTACAAGAAGATGTCCACGGTGAACTGGGACCCGGTGGACCAGACGGTGCTGGCCAACGAGCAGGTGATCGACGGCCGCGGCTGGCGCTCCGGCGCCCTGGTGGAGCGCAAGGAGATCCCGCTGTGGTTCCTGAAGATCACCGATTACGCCGATGAACTACTGGCGGATTTGGATAACGTCGAGTGGCCCGAGCAGGTCAAGACCATGCAGCGCAACTGGATTGGCAAATCCCGTGGCGTCGAGCTGAGCTTCGATATCAACGCCGCCGATGGTAGCGCCTGCGAGCCACTGGCGGTGTACACCACCCGCCCCGATACGCTGATGGGCGTGACCTACGTGGCCGTCGCCCCTGGGCACCCGCTGGCCAAACAGGCCGCCGAGCAGAGCAGCGAGATCGCGGCGTTCTGTGAAGAGTGCGCCAAAGGCGGCACCTCTGAAGCGGAAATGGCCACCAAAGAGAAGCTGGGCATGGCCACGGGCCATAAAGCCATTCACCCGTTAAGCGGTGAAGAAGTTCCTGTATTCGTGGCTAACTTCGTACTGATGGAGTTCGGCACCGGCGCGGTGATGGCCGTTCCCGCCCACGACCAGCGCGACTGGGAGTTTGCCACCAAGTACGGCGTTGAGTTGAAGCCGGTGGTCGCCGACGAGCAAGGCAACACGCCGGACATCTCCGAAGGCGCTTACACCGAGCACGGCACGCTGATCAATTCCGGCGAGTTCGACGGCCTGGAATTCCAAGCCGCGTTCGATGCCATTGCCGCTAAGCTGGCCGAGCTTGGCCGTGGCGAAGTGAAAACCAACTATCGCCTGCGTGATTGGGGTATTGCCCGTCAGCGTTACTGGGGCGCGCCGATTCCGGTGAAGTACGGCCCGGAAGGCCAGACCGTACCGCTCTCCGATGACGAGCTGCCCGTCGCACTGCCTATGGAAGTCACCGTGGATGCCTCCGGCTCGCCGCTGAAGAAGATGCCGGAGTTCTCCGAGCTGGGTGATGGCTGGGTGCGTGAAACCGACACCTTCGACACCTTCATGGAGTCTTCCTGGTACTTCGCCCGCTTCTGCTGTGCGGATAACCACGAGGCGATGCTGGACGAGCGCGCTAACTACTGGCTGCCGGTGGATCTTTACATTGGCGGTATCGAGCACGCCATCCTGCACCTACTCTACGCCCGCTTCTTCCACAAGCTGCTGCGCGATTTCGGCATGGTCGATTCCGACGAGCCGTTCCAGCAGCTGCTCACCCAAGGCATGGTGATCGCCGAAACCTTCTACCGCATTAAAGATAACGGCGGTAAAGAGTGGTTTAACCCCGCCGATGTGGAAGTGAAGCGCGACGAGAAAGGCCGCCCGCTGAGCGCCATTTTGATGAGCGACGGCCAGCCGGTGGAGATGGGCGGCATCGAGAAGATGTCCAAGTCGAAGAACAACGGCGTCGATCCTCAGTCGATGATCGACAAGTTCGGTGCCGACACCGTGCGCCTGTTTATGATGTTTGCCGCACCGCCTGAGCAGTCGCTTGAGTGGTCAGACTCTGGCGTTGAAGGCGCGCACCGCTTCTTGAAGCGCATCTGGCGTCAGGTCAGCGAGCACTTGGAAGCAGGCACGCCGGGCACGCTGAACGTCGACGCACTCGACGACGATCAGAAAGCGCTGCGCCGCAAGACCCACGAAACCATCAAGAAAGCCAGCGACGACATTGGCCGCCGCACCACCTTCAACACCGCCATTGCCGCTGTGATGGAGCTTTCTAACGCGGTCGCTAAGTTTGACGATACGTCCGAACTGGGCCTCGCGGTTAGCCGTGAAGCGCTGGAAGCCTGCGTCCTGCTACTGGCCCCGATTACCCCGCACCTGTGCCACACCCTGTGGCAGCAGTTAGGCCATGAGCAGCCCGCCATTGAAGCCCAGTGGCCAAAAGTTGACGAAGCCGCCCTGACCCGCGACAGCATCGAGCTGGTGGTACAGGTGAACGGTAAACTGCGCGCCCGCTTGGAAGCCCCGGCCAGCGCCGACAAAGCCGCCATCGAGCAACTGGCGATGGAGAACGAAAACGTCCAGCGCCATTTGGAAGGTAAAACGGTCCGTAAAGTGATCGTCGTGCCTGGCAAGCTGGTTAACATTGTGGTGAGTGGATGAAGCCAGCCCAACCCATAACGCGCCGTCGTTTCCTCGCGCTTAGCACCGCCGCCTCGGCGGCGGTGCTGCTCAGCGGCTGCGGGTTCCACCTGCGCGGCACGGAATCCATGCCGCGCCTGCCCGCACTCTCGATAGAGGGCGATGACAATAGCGCTCTCGCTCAGCAGCTTCGCACGCGTCTGCAGCAGTTAGGTACCGAGGTAGAAAGCGGCGCGCCCTGGCGCGTCACTCTAGGCACGCCTTCGCTACAGGAGCGGCGCATTGGCACCGATGGCCGCGCCAGCCGCGAACACGAGCTAACGCTGAGCACTACGCTCTCGGTTCAGCAGCGGGAAACCAATGCCTACGCGCTGAATAACGCAACGCTGGCCACCAGCACGCGGATTCGCGTCAGCGATGATGACCTGCTGAACCGCGAGACGCTGTTCCAAGAGGCCGAGCAGACACTGACTCGGCAGCTTGCCCAGCGTATTGTGGAACGCTTAGCCAACCTTGAGGCGCTGCGGTGAAGGTATTTGCCGATCAACTGCCCGCTGCCCTAGCCAAAAAACTGCCCAAAGCGGTAATTGTGGCGGGCGATGAGCCGCTTCAACATCGTGACGCCTGCGATGCGGTGCGCGCCGCCGCCCGCCAAGCGGGCATCGAAGAGCGCGAAGTGCTGGATGTGGAGCCCAACTTTGCCTGGGGGCGGCTCTTGGAAACCGCGAGCAACCTCTCGCTGTTTGCCTCCAACAAGCTGTTAGAGCTGCGTTTGGGCAATCAAAAGCTGGGGCAGGAAGGCACCAAAGCGCTGGCGCAGTACGCAGACATGATGGATGGCAGCGATGACCTGCTGCTGATCAGCATGGGAAAGGTCGATGCCAAACAGCAAAAAAGCGCTTGGTTCAAAGCGATAGATAAGCAGGGAATCTTTGTTCCCGTATGGCCAGTCGATGCCTCACGGCTTGGCTATTGGCTGCGGGATAGGGCCTCGCATCACGGCCTGCAGATCGACCTGGAAGCCGCGCGACTGCTGGGTGAGCGCACCGAGGGTAATCTGCTGGCGGCGGATCAGGAACTACAGAAGCTGGCGTTGATCTACCCGGCTAATACCCGGCTCAACGTCGAGCACATTGCCCAAGGTGTGGAAGACAGCACCCGCTTTGATGTCTTCAATCTGGCGGATGCCTGCTTAAAGGGTGAGCCCAGCCGTGCCTCGCGGATTGTGAACGGCCTAAAAAGCGAAGGTGTAGAAGCGCCGATTGTACTGTGGGCGCTGACCCGCGAGCTGCGTACTCTGCTGTCGTTGCATCAGCATTTGGATCAGGGCCAGAGCTTTGAGCACGCCTGTAAAACCCAAAAGCCGATGATTTTTGATAAGCGTCGCCCGTCCTATCAAAAAGCCATTAGCCGCCTTTCCATGAAGCGTTTACACAAACTGCTGTTAATGGCTCAACGCTTGGATTTAGCGGTGAAAGGCGCTTCCGCCGTGCCGCTTTGGCCGGGGCTGCACGACCTCGCGATGACTATGGCAGGCGCGAAAGGCATCCTGGCCGAAACGCCCTGGACCTATCGCATTAGTGCAAATAATTAGCACTTTGCATTTTTGGCTTAAAACCGCTGCTGTTTGTTTCTATACTATTCAACAGGCTACTAACGGCCTGCTCCCCGATAAGTCTAAGGATGAAGACGATGAAAACAGTGCGTGCTTACCTCTCGACCCTTTTGATTGCTGCGTTAGTGTTTGCCAGCCTGCCCGTTGTGGCGGCCCCTACCGCCCCGCAAGGTATGGAGCTGGTATCAACGCAGTCTGTTTTAGCAGGCGACCGTGCCGGTGCGGACCGCGAGCGTATCAATGAAATCCTCGCCCGTGCCGATGTGCAAGATCAACTGCTAAAGCAGGGTGTTAATCCTGCTGACGTTGAAGCGCGTGTCGCGGCCCTAAGCGATGCCGAAGCCCAGCAAATGGCGCAACAGCTTGAGCAACTGCCTGCCGGTGCCGGTGTGATCGGCGCGCTGTTTGCGGTATTTGTGATTCTGCTGGTAACGGACATTCTCGGCCTAACCGATGTTTACCCGTTCACACGCTAATTCATCCGCGATGATGAACCGTTATGTTAACGCCCGCACTGCGGGCGTTTTACTGTTAAGCCTGCTGCTTCTACTGCTAACCGGCTGCGCCCGCAGCCCGGTACTGCTTGAAAGCACCAAAGCAAGCCTGACGCCGCAAACCGAGCTTACCGAGGTGCCGTTTTTCGCCCAAACGGAATACCAGTGCGGCCCAGCTACCTTAGCTATGGTGCTTAATCACGAAGGCGTAGAGGCTAGCTTAGACGAGCTGATTCCTCAGGTATTCTTGCCTGGGCGTGATGGCAGCGTGCAGCCGGAAATGCTGGCCACGGTACGCCGCTACGAACGGCTGGCAATTCCCATCCGAGGTACCATGGATGCTCTGCTCACGCACCTGGAAGCAGGTAACCCGGTGGTCGTGATGCAGAACCTTGCCCTGCCCGCTTTTCCCATGTGGCACTACGCGGTAGCCATTGGCTTTGATTTGCCGAACGAAACGCTTGTTCTGCGCAGCGGTGAAATCGAGCGGCACACCCTATCGTTCAGCCGCTTCGATGCCACCTGGGCGCGCAGCCAGCGCTGGGGCTTCGTGGTCAGCCAGCCGGGCACGCTGCCCGAAGGTGTCACGGCACGCAATGCGTTAGAGGCCATTAGTGCCTTTGAAGAGCAGCACGGATCAGAGAAAACGCTGAGCAGTTGGCAGGCATTTAGTGAGCGCTTCCCGCAAAATCCTACTGGGCAGTTTGCGCTGGGCAATGCCCTGTATGCCGATGGCCAGCCCGAAGCCGCCCTGGCCGCCTTCCAGACGGCCACGAGCCTCGACCCGGAGATGGGTGCTGCGTGGCTCAATCTGGCCATTTTACAATTCCAGCAAGCGCGCCTTGCAGACGCCAGAGCATCGCTTACCCAAGCCGCTTCCCTTGAAGGCGAATGGCAGCCCCGGGCTAGACAGCTTTTGGAAACGCTATAGCGTCGCCCTGAAGAGCCGTGAGAGGAAGCTTCAACTCGCGACGGTGCTGAAATGCACCCGTGAGAGGAAGCTTCAACTCGCGACGGTGCTGAAATGCACCCGTGAGAGGAAGCTTCAACTCGCGACGGTGGCTTGGCCAGGGCGCCTGACGGCGCCATTCGTCCGCTAAAGCGGCCTCCCACCGAAGCTGATCTGGCAGGGCCAACCTTTGCAGGAAGGCCCGCCCTGACCGCTTAGAACACCCGGTTCAGACCGTTTTGAGCCGCCACTCGATAGGCTTCTGCCATGGTGGGGTAATTGAAGGTGGTGTTGACGAAGTACTTGAGCGTGTTGGCCTTGCCCTCCTGCTGCATGATGGCCATGCCGATGTGCAGGATCTCCGACGCCTGGTCGCCAAAGCAATGGATACCGAGAATCTCCAGGGTGTCCTGGTGGAACAGGATCTTCAGCATACCGACCGTGTCGCCGGTGATTTGGGCGCGAGCGGTGTCTTTAAAGAACGCTTTGCCCACTTCATAGGGCACTTTGGCTTCAGTCAACTCACGCTCGTTGGGGCCAAAAGAGCTAATTTCCGGGATGGTGTAGATACCAGTCGGGACATCGCTGACAAAGCGGTACTCTTTTTCCAGCAGCTCGTTACAGGAGTTTAGGCCCTGATCGTAGGCGGCACTGGCCAAGCTTGGCCAACCTATGACGTCGCCCGCCGCATAAATATGCGGAATCGAGGTGCGGTAGTGCTCATCCACGCTGAGCTGGCCCCGGCCATTCGCTTCCAGGCCGATGTTCTCCAGCCCCAAGCTGTCGGTGTTACCAGTACGGCCGTTGGCCCATAGGAATGCATCGGCACGGATTTTCTTACCGGATTTCAGGCGTACCACTACGCCTGCTTCATCACCCTCGACACTCTCGTACTCTTCGTTATGACGAATCAGCACGCCGTGCTTGCGTAGGTGATAAGAGAGCGCATCGCTGATCTCATCGTCCAAGAACGACAACAGGCTATCCCGGTTGTTGATCAGGTCTACCTTCACGCCAAGCCCCGAGAAGATAGAAGCGTACTCACAACCGATAACGCCCGCGCCGAAAATTACCAGCGTACGCGGCGTGTGGGACAGGCTCAGGATGGTATCGGAGCAGTAGATACGCGGATGGCGGAAGTTGATATCTGCTGGGCGATAGGGGCGCGAGCCGGTGGCAATGACAATTTTCTTGGCCACTAACTCTTCCATCCCCTCTTGGCGGTCGCGAACGACGACAGTATGTTCGTCTTTGAAACGCGCGACGCCGTGAAAGAGGTCGATTCGATTACGCGCGTAGAATGTCGTACGCATTTCGACTTGTTTGTCGATGGTACCGCGCGAGCGCTCCATCACTTTTGGGAAGGAGAACCAACGGGGCTCACCGATATCGCGGAACATTCGGTTGGTATTGAACGCCATGATCTGCTTGACCTGATGGCGCAGCGCTTTGGAAGGAATAGTGCCCCAGTGGGTGCAGTTACCGCCTACCTGAGCCTGCTTCTCAATTATCGCCACCCGCATACCGTGCTTAGCAGCATTAATAGCAGCGCTTTCTCCGGCGGGGCCGGTACCGATCACCACGACATCGTAATTGTGAACCGCCATACGGTTTGGATCTCCTTGTTCCCTGACATCATCAATTCATTAGCGCATACGTAAACGCCCGCGGTTAAGCGAGCGTTTGATGTTATTTAACGCGTAGTAGCATCAGCGGTTAGCGGCGCGTTGCATCGTAACCTAAGTCGGCGCCACGGCTTTCATCACTACGGCGCCGTACGCTACCGCGTTTGCGGTTCTCTTCTTCGCATACTTCGTCTTTACCGCCGCAGATATCGCAGCCATCCTTCATGCCGATTTGATTAAGCCCACCGCATGAGCCTGCGATGGGTTTACGCCCCATCAGCACGCCAACGGCCATCGCGCCCATAATCAGCGCCATAAACCCGAATACCAGTAGCCAAATTGCCATGTTGTCCTCCTAGCATTACGTTAGGTACCTCACCTGCCGACAATACTTGTGCCGATAAGTGCCTTAAAAATCTACCGCCCATTGTACCTCAGCCACCGCAAAATGATCAGGCATTGGGTGTTTTTCAGCACGGATACTTCGCATCTGCCAACAAAACGGTAAACAAAAACAAACGGGGCTAGCCCAAAGGCTAGCCCCGTTTCTAACGTTCGCTGACGCGATATTAGCCGCCGAAGTCATCCAGCAGGATGTTTTCCGGCTCAACGCCCATATCAAGCAGCAGCTTGATAACAGAGGCGTTCATCATGGGCGGCCCACACATATAGTACTCACAATCTTCAGGCGCCGGATGGTCCTTCAGGTAGTTTTCATACAATACATTGTGGATGAAGCCCGTCGGGCCTTCCCAGTTATCTTCCGGCTGCGGATCGGAGAGTGCCAAGTGCCACTCAAAGTTCGGGAACTCTTCCGCCAGCTGGTCGTACTCTTCGTTGTAGAAGGTCTCACGCCAGGAGCGCGCGCCGTACCAGAACGAAATCTTACGCGTCGATTTCAGACGCTTAAGCTGGTCAAAGATATGGCTACGCATCGGGGCCATACCGGCACCACCACCGATGAAGACCATTTCAGCGTCGGTGTCTTTGGCGAAGAACTCACCAAACGGCCCCATCACCGTTACCTTGTCACCCGGCTTCAGGTTGAAGACGTAGGTGGACATCAGGCCCGGCGGATGACTGCTGCCAGGAGGCGGAGTTGCGATACGAATGTTGAACTTGAGGAGGCCTTTCTCTTCCGGATAGTTCGCCATGGAGTAGGCGCGGATGACTTCCTCGTTGTTTTTATGGGAAATGTCGAACAGGCCAAACTTTTCCCAGTCGCCACGGTACTCTTCTTCGATATCGAAATCGGAGAACTTGATATCGTAGGGCGGTGCTACCAGCTGGACATAACCACCGGCGCGGAAGGCAACTTCTTCACCTTCAGGCAGCTTCAGGTTCAGCTCTTTGATGAAGGTCGCTACATTGGGGTTGGCCGTTACTTCGGTTTCCCACTTCTTCACGCCGAAGACTTCTTCCGGCACTTCAATTTTCATATCCTGCTTCACAGGAACCTGGCAGGAGAGTCGCCAGCCCTCTTTCTTCTCGCGCATGGTGAAGTGCGACTCTTCGGTGGGCAGGATAGAACCGCCGCCCTCTTTTACCCGGCATTTGCACTGGGCACAAGAGCCACCGCCACCACAGGCGGAAGAGAGGAAAATACCGTTGGCCGCCAGGGTGTTCAAAAGCTTGCCGCCGGCCTGGGTCTTCAGGGTGTGCTCAGGGTCGCCGTTGACTTCAATGGTCACGTCCCCGCTACTCACTAGCTTGCTGCGCGCTGCCAGAATGATCGCCGTCAAACTAATGACGATGACCGTGAACATGACAACACCGAGCAAGATGACAGATGTATCAACCATGTCGGTTTCCTATTGCTGAAGGTTTTCTGTACCTCGGCAGCCTGGGCTGCCGAGAAAACCGGCTCCGATTAAAGCTGAATGCCAGAGAAGGACATAAAGCCCAGTGACATTAAGCCAACGGTGATAAACGTGATGCCAAGACCCTGCAGACCGCCCGGCACGTCGCTGTACTTCAGCTTTTCACGAATACCCGCCAGAGCAGCGATTGCTAGCGCCCAACCGGTACCAGCGCCGAAGCCATATACCACGGCCTCACCGAAGTTATAGCTACGCTCTACCATGAACAGTACGCCACCCAGGATGGCGCAGTTTACGGTGATCAGCGGTAGGAAAACGCCCAGCGCGTTGTAAAGCGACGGTACGTACTTATCAAGGAACATCTCCATGATCTGTACCAGTGCCGCGATAACACCGATGTAAGAGAGCAGACCCAGGAATGACAGGTCGATGTTTTCAGCACCGCTAATGCCGGTCCAGGTCAGCGCGCCTTCTTGCAGCAGGTACGTGAATACCAGGTTATTGACCGGCACAGTGATCGCCAGTACGACGATAACCGCAATACCGAGACCGATGGCAGAAGACACCTTCTTGGATACCGCGAGGAACGTACACATGCCCAGGAAGAAGGCAAGTGCCATGTTCTCGACGAATACCGAAGCGACGAAAAGGCTTAGATAGTGTTCCATGTTACACGGCCTCCTTCGGCTTGGTGTTGTGCTTCATCTTAAACTCGTTCTCTTCGACTTGCTCCGGGTTGACAGAGCGCAGTACCCAGATCAACAGACCAATGATGAAGAAAGCAGACGGCGGCAGCAGCAGCAGACCGTTCGGCACGTACCAGCCACCATTCTGAATGGTCGGCAGTACAGTGAAGCCGAACACGCTGCCAGCACCCAGCAGTTCGCGGAAGAAACCTACCACCATCAGGACGAAACTGTAGCCCAGGCCATTACCGATACCATCCAGGAACGACATGCCCGGCGTATTGGACATCGCGAAACCTTCCGCGCGGCCCATTACGATACAGTTGGTGATGATCAGACCGACGAACACCGACAGCTGCTTGGACATTTCGTAAGCATAGGCTTTGAGGATCTGGTCGACCACGATAACCAACGAGGCAATGATGGTCATCTGAACGATGATACGAATCGAAGACGGAATGTGATTCCGAATCAACGATACGAACAGGTTCGAAAAAGAGGTTACGAAAATAACCGCCAGCGACATGACCAGCGACACGCTCATGCTGGTGGTCACCGCCAGTGCAGAACAGATCCCCAGAATCTGAAGCGCAATGGGGTTGTTCTTAAAAATAGGCGCCGTTAAAACGCCTTTTGCATTTACATCCGCCATGATCAGGCCCCCTCAACGTCGTCGAAGTCAGTCTCGGTGTCTTCGGCGTCTGATGGCTCGGTACCGCTGCGGAATTTAGCCAGGTAAGGAGCAAAGCCCTCTTCGCTGAGCCAGAACTGCAGCATGTTGGTCACGCCGTTACTGGTCAGCGTGGCACCGGAAAGCGCATCGACTTCGTACTCGTTACTCGCGCCGCCTTTGGTCAGGTGGATTTCAGGAGAGAGGTCGCCCTCTTCGCTGTAAATCTTTTTACCTTCCCACTGGGCTTGCCAGCGCGGGTTGTTTACCTCAGCACCTAGACCCGGTGTTTCTGCGTGGTCGTAGTAGGTGATACTGACGATGGTATTGCCGTCACCCTCTACCGACAGGAATCCCATCATACGGCCCCACAGGCCCTGCCCACGAATAGGCAGAACGATCTGGTCAGGATTCTCAGGATCGCCTACTAGGTACACAGTCGCGAATTTTTCTACGCGCGAGAGTCCCGCGATGTCACGGTCGCCAGACAGCGTGCGGCCAGTGGCCGGATCGCGTGCAGCTTCGAAACCATCGAAGGTCTCGGGATCGAACTGATCGGTATAGTCACCGGTTTCGAGTTCGACGACGCGCGCAGTGATCTGGGTGCTGAACGCTTCTTCCACATCCATACCCGGCTCGTAAAGACGCGCCACGTTGAGGATGTTGGTTTTACGGTCCAGCTCCTGATTGAGCTGCTGCGCTGGGCGCAGTGCTACGGCCGCCGTCGAAACGATGACCGAGCACACGATGCACAGCGAGAACGCTACGATCAGGACTTTCTTGATGGAGTTGTTACCTTGTGCCATTAGGCAGTCTCCTCGGCCGGTGTACCAGTGCGCTTGAGACGGCGCTTCACATTGGCCTGGACGAAGAAGTGGTCAATCAGCGGCGCAAACAGGTTGGCGAACAGGATGGCCAGCATGATGCCTTCCGGGAACGCCGGGTTGACTACGCGGATCAAGACCGTCATCACACCGATCAGGGCACCGAACACCAAGCGACCTTGGTTGGTCATCGCGGCAGACACTGGGTCGGTCGCCATGAACACCATACCAAAGGCAAAACCACCAATGACGAGGTGCCAATACCACGGCATCGCGAACATAGCATTGGTCTCGGAGCCGATCAGGTTGAACAGCGTGCTGGTAATCACCATACCCAGGAATACACCCAGCATGATGCGCCAGTTGGCAATCTTGGTCCACAGCAGTACGGCAGCACCGATCAGGATGGCCAGCGTCGATACTTCGCCAACAGAGCCAGGGATAAAGCCTAGGAAGGCATCCCACCAGCTATAGGTGTTGGTCAGCGCAGTCATACCGTCTTGGAACGCCATAGAAAGCGCAGTAGCACCGGTGTAGCCGTCGGCTGCTACCCATACTGCGTCACCAGAAATTTGTGCCGGATAAGCAAAGTAGAGGAACGCGCGGCCCGTCAGCGCAGGGTTCAGGAAGTTCTTACCCGTGCCGCCGAAGATCTCCTTACCGATCACGACACCGAAGGTAATGCCGAGTGCAACCTGCCATAGTGGAATAGTGGCTGGCAGAATCAGCGCAAACAGCACGGAAGTCACGAAGAAACCTTCGTTGACTTCGTGACCACGCTTAATGGCGAACAGCACTTCCCAGAAACCACCCACGACGAACGTCACGAGGTAAATGGGCAGGAAGTATGTCGCGCCAAGAACGAAGTTAGCCCACAGGCTGCTGGGATCATGACCGCCCGCGAGGGTCATCATGATGGCATCGCGCCAGCCGTTCATGGAGGCATAACCCGCTTCGATGGCAGTGTTCGCCTGCCAGCCTGCGTTCCACATACCGAAGAACATGGCCGGGAAGGTACACATCCATACCGTGATCATGATGCGTTTCAGGTCGACGCCATCACGCACGTGAGCGGTGGTTTTTGCAACGCTGGGGGGCGAGTAGAAAATCGTATCTACCGCTTCATAGAGCGGATAGAACTTTTCGTACTTACCACCTTTGTGGAAGTGCGGCTCGAGATTATCGAGTGTTTGTCGAATACCCATCATCAGGCCTCTTTCTCGATCATGGTGAGATTGTCACGCAGGATGGGGCCGTACTCATATTTGCCGGGGCAAACGTAGGTACACAGCGCCAGATCCTCTTCGTCCAGCTCAAGACACCCGAGCTGCATGGCAACCTCAATGTCGCCCACAATCAGCGAACGCAGCAGTTGCGTTGGCATGATATCCAACGGCATGACGCGCTCGTAGTTACCCACCGGCACCATGGCACGCTCGGAGCCATTTGTAGAAGTAGTCGGCGCGTAGTTACTCAGGCCTTTAAATTTGGAAAGATAAATGCCCATAACGGAGTGGCGATTCGCACCCAGAGATAACCATCCCATAAAGGTGCGCTTATTGCCCTCTTCCAGCAAACTGATTTGGTTGTGGAAGCGACCCAGATAAGTCAGTTTGCCTTCAGCGGCAGCGCCAGAGAAAACCGAGCCGGAAATCACGCGGGTGTCATCGGGTTTGATGACTTCACCTGCTAAGAGTTCTTGAGTGCTGGCACCCACACGGGTACGCAGAATGCGCGGTTTTTCTGCACGCGGGCCACCTACCGCTACGATGCGGCTTGTGTCCAGCTTACCTTCTACAAACAGCTTGCCGAAGGCAATCACGTCCTGATAACCGATGTGCCACACTTTCTTATGCAGCGCCACGGGCGAGAGGTAGTGAATGTGTGTGCCTACCAAACCAGCCGGATGCGGCCCAGCAAAGCTTTCGGTTTTTACACCGCTGACATCACCACCCGGAATTGAGGCGTTTGCACCCGTGCACAGAAAAACGTTGCCCTCGGTCAGGCGGGTTAGCACCTTGAGGCCGTCTTCAAATGCTTGGGCATTTTCATTGATGATAAAGGCAGGGTCAGCGCTTAGCGGATGAGTATCTACAGCGGTGACAAAGATATCGGCAGGAACGCTATCGATGGCTGGTGTGCGTGAGAAAGGACGGGTGCGCAGGGCAGTCCAAAGTCCTGACTCAACAAGCTGGTCGACAACGGCTTGACGATCAAGCTGTCCTAAAGCACCACGATCATGAGAAGCAAATGTCATCGCTTCTTCATTTTCATCGACTTTAATAACCACAGACAGCAGACGACGTTTTTCGCCACGGTTAATTGCGACTACTTCACCACCGGCAGGCGCGGTAAAACGCACGCCATCAATTTTCTTGTCGGTGAAGAGAAGCTGGCCTAACTTGACCTTGTCCCCTTCCTGAACTTCCATTGTTGGTTTCATACCAACATAGTCAGTGCCCAGGATTGCCACGTGACGCACAGGCTGCGCATCTTCAATACGCTGCTCGGGCGCTCCCGTGATGGGGAGATCCAGGCCTTTTTTGACTTCGATCATAGTCTCGCCCAGTTGATGGATCGGATATACGAAGGTAAGGGGTTCGAATGCTTATTTTCTGCTCAGTGAATTCTTATTTTCTGTTCAGATTGTTACCAGTCAGGCCCAAGCAAGCTTGAACCACCCCGAAAAATCTATCGCATTATAAAGATAAGCGCGGCCAATGACCACATCCCTGATGGCCTCCAAAAGTGCTATATGCATTTGTAGTGCATTTGTTTCTGGTACAAAAAACGCCACCCGAAGGTGGCGTTGATTCAACGTTTTAAGTAATGCCCTAATTTAGCGCACTACGGACCTGCACTCATTAACTCGCCTGACGTGGCAGCTTCAAAAACTGCACATTCGACATATGCTGAAGAATACGAATGACCTGGCAGCTATAACCAAACTCATTGTCGTACCAGACGTAGACCACTGCATGATTGCCGTTAGCAATGGTCGCTTTGGCATCAACAATGCCCGCGTGGCGATTACCAACGAAGTCAGAAGAAACCACTTCTGCAGAGTCAACGAAATCGATTTGCTTTTGGTAAGCAGAATCAATCGACATACGGCGCAGGTAGTCGTTCAGCGCGTCTGCATCGGTACCTTTATCCAGCGTCAGGTTCAAAATCGCCATAGATACGTTCGGGGTCGGTACGCGAATGGCGTTACCAGTCAGCTTGCCTTCTAACTCCGGCAGCGCCTTAGCAACCGCTTTAGCTGCGCCTGTTTCGGTCAGTACCATGTTAAGTGCCGCACTACGGCCACGACGATCACCTTTATGATAGTTATCAATCAGGTTCTGGTCGTTGGTATAGGAGTGAACGGTCTCAACGTGCCCTGTCGCCACACCGTACTCATCGTTAAGTACTTTCAACACCGGCACAATGGCGTTCGTCGTACAGGAAGCCGCCGACACGATGCGGTCATTATCGCCAATCGTTTCGTGATTAATGCCGAATACGATATTTTTGATGTCACCTTTACCCGGCGCCGTCAGCAGCGCTTTTGCTGCACCTTTACACTCAAGGTGCTGGCCCAGACCCGCTTCATCACGCCAAATACCGGTGTTATCAACAATCACTGCGTTGTGAATATCGTAGGTGGTGTAATCAATTTCGCTGGGGGAGTCGGCGTAGATGACCTGCACCACGTTGCCGTTAATGGTCAACGTACGCGCGTCAGCATCCACGGCGATGGTGCCATCAAACGGGCCATGAACCGAATCGCGGCGCAGCAGACTGGCACGCTTCTCCAGGTCTTTCGCCACATCACCACGGCCGCGCACCACAATGGCACGCAAACGCAGTAGGTTTCCGCCGCCAGCCTTCTCGACCATCACGCGCGCCAGCAGGCGACCAATACGGCCAAAACCATACAGCACGACGTCTTGAGGCTCGCCTTTGTTGCCACCCGGCTGAAAGCCATCGATGATCTCGCCTAGCTCATGGCGCAAAAACGCATCAAGGTCGCCACCGCCCTGGCGCTTAAAGCTCACTGCTAGCTTACCCACATCGACGTGAGCAGGCCCCAGGTTCATCTCACTCATCGCTTTTACGATGGGGTACGTATCTTCTACCGACAGCTCTGTGCCTTCAATTTTGCGCACAAAACGGTGATCTTTAAGGATACGAATGACCGACCGCTTGATCAGAGAGCGTCCGAACATCGTGGCCACAACGTTGTTCTGGCGATAGAGCTGCCCCACTAGTGGGATCATTTGCTCCGCCAGAGCTTCGTTGTTTTGCCATTCCTGAAAAACGTTTTCGAGCGCTTGCTGACTCACGTGCGGCCTCATTGAGTTATGAACGGGGATGTCCCGAGCATTATCCGGAGCTTATTAAGGTGCCGCAATGAATGGATAGTCGCACAACATGTAGGGGTATTACAGAAACAGGGTATTGACTACAAACGCCAATGATGCAGCGACCAAGCGATCTTAACTCCCCATGGCGCCAAAGCCTCTGCGCGAAAGGGCGGATCGTGTATGATCTTGGTTCCGTTTCTGTGCAAAACGATACCTTTACTATGCCTTCTTTCTCTCTGCTCGAACCGCCTCAGCCGCAAGGGATTCGCGATACGCTCTATTTGCAAGCGCCGCCGGGCAGTGCGACTGCCCTAGCGCTAGCTCAGGTAGCGTCAAGCGCACCGTTACTGGTGATCACTCCCAACACCGCCAGCGCCCAGAGGCTGGAACAAGATCTCGCTTTTTATAGCAGCGTGCCGGTTCTCCCCTTCCCCGATTGGGAAACCTTGCCCTACGACAGCTTCTCGCCCCACCAAGATATTATTTCTGCTCGGCTGAGAACGCTGCGCCTGCTACAGGATGGCGTGCGCGGTATCGTGCTTGTGCCGGTCAATACCCTCATGCAGCGGCTGCCGCCTGTCTCGTACATCGCTGGCCGCGTGATGACGCTAAAGGCGGGGGCCACGCTGAATCGCGAAACATTCCGCGAATCACTCTCCCGGGCAGGCTATCGTGCGGTAGAGACCGTGTATGAGCCAGGCGAATACGCCATGCGCGGCGCGATTATCGACCTATTTGCCATGGGCATGGATGAGCCGATTCGTATTGATCTATTTGATGATGAGATCGACACACTGCGCCACTTCGACCCCGGCAGCCAGCGCTCTACCAACAAAGTGGATGTCATCGAACTGCTGCCTGCCCATGAATACTCGCTAAGCCGCAGCGCGATTGCCTGCTTTCGTGAGCAGTTTGAAACCCTGTTTGATGTCGACCCGCGCCAGTGCCCGCTCTATAACGATGCGCTGAAAGCGATTCCCTCTCCTGGGCTAGAGCAGTATTTACCGCTCTTTTTCGAGGAAACCGCCTCACTGTTTGAGCATCTCACCGTAGATACTCGCATCGCCTTACTCCCAGACGTTTTCCACGCGGCTGAGCAGCACTGGCAGTCGATTGAATCGCGCTATGAGAATTTAGGTGTTGACCCTACACGGCCGCTACTACCGCCTCACCGGGCGTTCTTCCCGGTTAACGAAGTGTTTTCAGCCATTAAAGCGCGGCCTCGCCTTGAGTTCACTGAGGACGACAGCCAACGCCATGCGCTTGCTCCTCTGGCCCAAGCACTCCCCTCTCTGGCCATCAATGCGCGCGCCAAACAACCGCTGAGCGAGCTGGCGAGCTTCTTAGATAACCATCCCAAGACCCGCATGCTGTTTGTTGCCGAGTCTCGCGGGCGGCGAGAAGCACTGGAGGAAGTCCTCTCCCCGCTGAAACTATCGCTGCCCCATAGCGATAGTTTCCAGGCTTTTTTAGCAGGCAGCGAGCACATCGCTATAACGGAAAGCTTGGTGGGCAGTGGCCTATGGCTCACCGAGCCCGATGTCGCGGTAATTAGCGAAACCGAGCTGTTTGGCGACGTCGTGCGGCAAAGCCGTCGGCGGGAAAAAGCCACCGACGATAACGAACTAGCGGTCCGCCACCTTTCCGAGTTGCGCGAAGGAGCACCGGTGGTTCACCAAGCCCACGGCGTAGGCCGCTACCTGGGCCTGGAGACTCTGGAAGCGGGCGGCCAGGCCAACGAGTTTCTCGCCCTCTCCTATGCCGACGGCGCCAAGCTGTATGTGCCAGTAGATAGCCTGCACCTTATCTCGCGCTATAGCGGCGCCGATGACGAACTCGCTCCGCTGCATAAGCTGGGCTCCGACCAGTGGGAGAAAGCCCGCCGCAAAGCCGCTGAAAAAACTCGCGACACCGCCGCAGAGCTATTGGATATTTACGCCCGCCGTGAAGCCCAGCAAGGCACAGTGTACGACCCGCCCGGCGATGAGTATGTGCGTTTTGCGGCCAGCTTCCCGTTTGAGGAAACACCGGATCAGAAGGCGGCTATCGAAGCAGTGATCAGCGACATGGTCTCTCCTCAGCCAATGGATCGCGTGGTGTGCGGCGATGTGGGCTTTGGTAAAACCGAGGTGGCCATGCGCGCCGCCTTCCTCGCCGTACAGTCCGGCAGACAGGTCGTAGTGCTAGTGCCGACAACGCTGCTAGCACGCCAGCACTTCGAGAACTTCCGCGACCGCTTTGCCGACACTGCCGTCAATATCAGCCTAATCTCGCGCTTTACCGGTGGCAAAGAGATGACGCAAACCCTGGAAGGCATCAAAAGCGGCCAAACCGATATCGTTATTGGCACCCATAAGCTGCTCTCGAAAAGCGTCGAGCTGCCCAAAATGGGACTGCTGATTATCGATGAAGAGCACCGCTTCGGCGTCGCCCAAAAAGAGAAGTTGAAAACCCTACGCGCGGAAATCGACATTCTCACACTCACCGCCACGCCCATTCCGCGTACGCTCAATATGGCCATGAGCGGCATCCGTGACCTTTCTATCATCGCCACTCCGCCCGCAAGGCGCTTATCGGTAAAAACTTTTATACAGCAGCGCGATAACAGCATTATTAAGGAAGCGCTACTGCGGGAGATCCTGCGCGGCGGTCAGGTCTACTTCCTGCACAACGAAGTTAAAACCATTGAGAATGCTGCTGAACAGATCCGCGAGCTAGTGCCGGAAGCCCGCGTTGCTGTGGCCCACGGCCAGCTTCCAGAGCGCAGCCTTGAGCGGGTGATGTCTGATTTCTACCACCGACGCTTTAACGTGCTGGTGTGCTCCACCATTATAGAAACCGGCATTGACGTACCTAGCGCCAACACCATTTTGATTGAGCGTGCGGATAAGTTCGGCCTAGCACAGCTACACCAGCTGCGCGGCCGCGTAGGGCGCAGCCACCATCAGGCCTATGCTTACCTACTAACCCCGCCACCCAAAGCCATGACACGAGATGCCGTAAAACGCCTTGAGGCGATTAGCGCCTCCGACGACCTGGGGGCAGGCTTTACATTGGCTAGCCACGATATGGAAATTCGCGGTGCGGGTGAGCTTTTGGGAGACGAGCAGAGCGGCCAAATGGAAACCATTGGCTACACCCTTTATATGGAAATGCTGGATCGGGCGGTGAAAGCAATCCGCGCAGGCAAAACCCCTAACATCGACGCGCCCTTCAACACAGGCGTCGAAATAAGCCTGAATCTGCCTGCCCTCATTCCCGATGATTACATTCACGATGTACAGCAGCGCCTAGTCATGTATAAACGCATCGCTAATACGCAATCAGATACCGAGCTTAAAGAGTTGCAGGTAGAGTTGATCGACCGTTTTGGTCTACTGCCACAGCCGTTGAAGAACCTGATTCGGCAGACGAAGCTGCGCCACCGGGCAGAACAGCTCGGTGTTGCGCGCATAGAAGCAGGTGAACAGCGCGGCCGCATGATTTTTAACACCACTACCCAGGTAGACCCGCTGACCCTGGTCACGCTGATTCAAAAATCTCCCCAGCACTACCGCTTAGATGGTTCCGATACTTTACGTTTTGAATTTCCAATGGAAACGGTCGAACAGCGTTTCGAAAAGATTGAAGCACTGCTAACGACCCTTAATCAAAAAGTAGCGGCGGCGTGAACCTTGGGGCAAACTTGTCATTAAGCAGCACATATCGGTAACGCATCGCTGCCCATTACCATGCGTACCAGCAGTGCATACATTGATTAGGATCGACCATGAACATTCGTAAGAACATTACCCGTTGGGGACCTACCAGCCTGGCAGTTCTGCTGGCAGCGAGCCTTGTGGGCCCCGTTTATGCACAGCCGTCGGCCGAGCAGGCCGAAAGCACTGCGGCGATTACTGACGACGCCACTGCTAGTGCAGAGCAAGTTGCTGAGGCGCAGGAACTACCGCGCGGCCACTTCCGACTACCCGAGCACGGCGATATTATTGGTGAGTACTACACCGTTACGGTGGAGGACCCCGAAGAGACGCTTATCGACATCGCTCGTCGCCATAATATTGGCTACGAAGAGATTCGCATGGCGAACCCAGACGTTAGCTTATGGGTACCGGGTAAAGGCACCGAGGTAGTGATCCCTGCGCGGTACATTCTGCCGCCTGCGCCACGCGAGGGCGTGGTGGTCAATCTCTCCGAGCTGCGCCTTTACTACTACCCTGCCGACAATCCCGGCATTGTGGAAACCTACCCTGTCAGCGTTGGCCGCGAGGAGTTTGCGACTCCGGTAGGCATCACGCGGACCACGGTCAAAGTCAAAGACCCTGCCTGGGCACCGCCCGCCTCGATGCGTCGTGAAGCGGCTGCAAGAGGCGAGCCTGCACCCGCTATCGTTCCACCAGGGCCTGACAACCCGCTTGGCCGTCATGCCATCTTGCTGGCTATGCCGAGCTACTTGATCCATGGGACCAATCGCCCTGATGGCGTGGGTATGCGTGTCAGCCGTGGCTGTATTCGCATGTACCCGGAAGATATCGAGTCGCTGTATGAACGCCTACCAAGCGGCACTAAGGTAAACCTGATGGATGCGCCTTTTAAAGCAGGCTGGGCGGCAGACGGCACACTGTTTGTGCAATCCTACCCTCAGCTGGAAGAGAACGTAGGCAACTTTGAGCCGCTTCTTAATGCCATTGAGCGGGTCAGCGAACTGGCAGAAGATCAAGCAGAAGTGGATTACGAGCAAGTCAAACGCGCGGTGGAAGCACCAGACGGCCGCTTTGTGGCGCTATATGGCCCGCAAGCACCCGCCCCTGAGCAGGAACCCGAGCCGCAGCCCACTCAGCAGCTAGAGGGAATTTTGGAAGGTGTCGAGCTTTCCACGACCGTTCGAGTTGAAGGCGACGCTTAACGCGCAAAGCGCTAGCCAACAAAAAACCCCGCCGAGGCGGGGTTTTTCACATCTACAGCGACCACCGAACATGCATCATGCTCGGTGCCCAAGCAGAATTACTTCTGCATGGAACGCTGGAACATGCGGTTCATTTCTTCACGGTTCTGCTCAGACATCTGCAGAGCAGCTTGCGCGTCGCGCTGAGCTTGGTTTGCAGTGTTCAGAGCTTGTGAAGCCATGCTGCGTGCTTCTGCGGCATCAGCCTGTGCAGATTCAGCAGTCATGCGAACTTCTTCCAGAGCGCTGGTAGAAGCACAGCCAGCCAGGATTGCCAGAGAAGCGGCAGCGGCAGTCATCTTCAGAGCAGTCTTCAGAGTCATAATGTTCTCCTTGAGTCTTCCTTGGATACTACGTTAAGGGTATGACAAAAAATAAAGCTAAAGCGTTAGCTTAAATTTGTCTACCTGCGGTGCAGGTTCTTTACAGCGACTTGTACCAGGGTTACGTACCAAGGCACGCAAGTCAAACGCTGTTTTATAATAGACCACAGCGGTTGTCTATAGCCACATATTTAAAACCTAGAACTTCCTTCAACAACACAAGCCTAGCGGATCACCACGCGTGTGCCAACATCTACTAATTCGGCCACACGTACGATCTGTTCATTGGTGACTGCCACACACCCTTGGGTCCAGTGGAAGCTACCATGGATCTCTGGATCACCGCCGCCAACTCCGTGAATCCCAATAGCGCCACCCAACGCAGTATTCTGCGGGGGAGAGCCATAACGCCGGTAGTGGTCAAAATAGGCTTCGTAATCCGCTTGGGAGTAGATACCTTTTTCAAGCGCCATACGTGCGTGAGGTGGCGTAGGATAATCGATACCAATAAAGATATGCCACTGGCTTTCGAAATTAAATCGATTAACTCTGAATTCGCCCAGCGGTGTAACGTTATCGCCGCGAATTCGCTGGGTTTTTGCGCCACCGCGCCCCAATGAAATAGGCGCAAAACGCTCTACCAGCGCATTCCCGCGAAAAATGGTCAGCGTTGCCTCTTTATCGTCAATTAGCACCCACAACTCACTACTGTGGCGTGGCACAGCAGCGCGAGAAAGCAGCGTCTCAACCAAATCGGTTGGCTCATAATCATTCACAGCGCTTGTAGCAGTTGCGCTAGCCACTGCTGGCCAGCCCAGTGCCAACGCCAAAAATCGGCGACGGTTCACAGACATTATTTTGCTCTCAAATACAGGCCAGTGTGGCTAGGCCGAGGACGCATTAGTGGCTGCTGTTATACCTTATTCACACAGCTATTGTCAGCGTTTCGGCCATCAAATTAGCGTTCAGAATAACGAGCAGCACTGGAACAAACTTTAATTCAACGTTCACTAAATATCGTCAAACTCCTGCATACTCGCGACTAGTTTGCGAGCTTCTGCATTATGACCTTCTGCCAATGCGCTAAAAAACGTCTCCTCGGGCTCAATTTTGGCCCGAGAAGCGCGATGTTCATAAAGGCTTTGCAACTTACGATGGGACTCTACCGCTGTTTCGGTTAGCTCATCAATCGAACCTGCCACGCTCTGCTTTGACAGAGCATCAAGCTCAGGGGGCTGGGGGAAGTCGCTTGAATCGTCAAACCATATTTCTAACACTTCACGATGATCCGAGCCATCGTGCAACAGCGCCTCAAGCCCTGTTTTCATCTTTAGCTCGCTATCGGCTAGGTAGATGAGCGCCATGGCTAGGCGCTCATGCTCGGCTTGTTCTGCGCCAGCGCTGTATTGGCGCGCCATGCGGCCATGATAACCCGCTGCCCACTCAATGAGATCTTTGACTTGGTTATAGCGCATCCGTGCCTC
This sequence comes from Halomonas sp. Ps84H-12, assembly GCF_024124725.1. Classification (NCBI taxonomy): domain Bacteria; kingdom Pseudomonadati; phylum Pseudomonadota; class Gammaproteobacteria; order Oceanospirillales; family Halomonadaceae; genus Halomonas; species Halomonas sp. Ps84H-12. The sequence goes on from NZ_JAMXSJ010000003.1 coordinate 143,841, forward strand.
CTGTATCGCTGTTTCCATACAACGTGGTGACGAATAGGCACATTTCAACCTATCAGAGTAAGCAACCAGACGCTATTGGCAACCTCTCCCTCTATCACCACCGCACTGCCGCTGGACTACCACTCTTGACTTGTCTCCCGTAGCGAGGCAATATCACGCTTAGCCGCTTGTAGGTTCTCTAACAGTTGCTCGGCTAACGTCAACTGGCTACCTACCGCAATCATAGAAGGATTTTGCACAGCGCGACGCGCAGCACCATCATCACTGTGCAGCTTCTCTAGCTGCCCCACCAGCCAGTAAAGCCAGCTTTCCGGCTGCTGCATGGCATCGCGTAGACGCTGCAGCTCTGCCACATCGGGGCCGTCACTGGCGAGCAGCGCGCGCCAGTCATGGCTATTCAATCGCGCGTGTTCCGTGACTTCTTTTAGCAGCGAGCCAAGCGCCAGCTCAAACAGCGCCAGCGCGCTCTCTTCGATGGCCATCCGTCGGGCAGGGCTGTGCTCATCATCGCCAACCGGCAGGCCGACCAGCAGCTCGGCCTGATACAGCAGTTGATTGGTACGCGAACGCGGGCTCACTTGCGCTTATCCTCCACATGCCATTTGCCGCCTTCAAAGGTCGCCTTCCAGCCGGTCGCTTTGCCCTCTTCGTCTGTCATCACGTACTGCTCTTTGTTTTTACGCGAGAAGCGGATCTGCGCGGGGCGGCCATCGGGGTCTTCGCTTGGCGCATCAAGAATAAAGTGATACTTCTCTGGCAGCTCGTCAGCGTGAGCTTTCAGCTCTTTAACCAGCGGCGGGCGGGTTTCACGGTTTTTAGGGAACTTGCTAGCCGCCAGGAACAGGCCACTCGCGCCATCCCGTAGAACATAGTGGTCATCTACCTTTTGGCAAGCCAGCTCCGGCATGGGGATCGGATCCATCTTCGGCGGCGCGACTTCACCACTGCGCAACAGCTTGCGGGTGTTTTTACACTCGCTGTTGGTGCAGCCAAAGTATTTGCCAAATCGGCCAGATTTTAGCTGCATCTCGGAGCCGCACTTATCGCACTCAATGACCGGGCCATCGTAGCCTTTAATCTTGAACTTGCCGCTCTCTACTTCGTAACCGTCACAGTCTGGGCTGTTGCCACAAATATGAAGCTTACGAGTTTCGTCAATCAGGTAGTTATCCATCGCCGTGCCGCATTTCGAGCAACGACGCTTGGCACGTAGGGCATTGGTTTCCGCTTCTTCGCCCGCGTCTTCCGCCACGGCCTCTTCACCAGGAATCAGGTCAATGGTGGTTTTGCAGCGTTCTTTAGGCGGCAAGTTGTAGCCGCTGCAGCCCAAAAATACACCGGTAGAGGCGGTTCGAATCTGCATTTTTCGGCCACAGCTGGGGCAGTCGATATCAGTCGGCACCGGCTGGTTCGGACGCATGCCCTCCTCGCTTTCAGCCTTCATCAGCTCCATGCGGAACTCATCGTAGAAGGCATCAAGCAGCTCCCGCCAATTGCGCTCGCCTTCAGCCACTTCATCAAGGCTGTCCTCCATGCGGGCAGTGAAGGAGTAGTCCATTAAGTCAGGGAAGGACTCTTTCAACCGCTCGGTGACGATATCGCCCAATTTTTCGGCATAAAAACGGCGGTTCTCCAGCTTCACGTAGCCACGATCTTGGATAGTCGAAATAATCGATGCGTAGGTGGAGGGGCGGCCAATGCCCTGCTTCTCTAGTTCTTTGACCAAGCTGGCTTCGGTGTAGCGCGCGGACGGCTTGGTAAAATGCTGCTGAGGGTCGAGTTTTTCTAGCTGCATTGCCGTGCCCGTCGGCAGGTCAGGCAGGCTTTGATCTTCGTTTTTGCCCGTAGGCTTCATTACCCGGGTGTAACCATCAAATTTCAGCACGCGGCCTTTGGCACGCAGGTCGTAGCCATCTACTTCCACACTGAGCGTGCTGGAGAGGTATTCGGCTGGGGTCATCTGACACGCCACAAATTGCCGCCAAATAAGCTCGTAGAGGCGTTCGGCGTCACGCTCCATACCTGCCAAGTCAGTCGCTTTGCGCTCGACGCTAGAGGGCCGGATGGCTTCGTGCGCTTCTTGAGCACTCTCTTTGCTGCTGTATCGATTAGGCGACTCAGGCAAATAGCGCGCACCATACTCATCACCAATAAACGAACGGACACTCTCCACCGCGTCTTTAGATAGGTTGGTGGAATCGGTACGCATATAGGTGATGTAGCCCGCTTCATAAAGCCGCTGGGCCATGGTCATGGTCTTCTTCACCGAAAACCCTAATCGGCTGCTGGCTGCCTGCTGAAGCGTAGAGGTGATAAACGGCGCGGTCGGTTTAGAGCTGGTGGGTTTATCTTCCCGCGAGGTAATCGAGAGCTTGGCTTTGCGCAGCTGCTCAATACGCGCCAGGGTATCCTTTTCAGAGGTGGGACGGAACGGCTTGCCATCCTGGCGAACAAGGGCAAAACGCACCAATTCTCCATCCGGAGAGAGGAGATCCGCATGAACGTCCCAAAACTCTTCGGGAATAAAAGCGCGAATCTCCCGCTCACGTTCCACAATCAGACGCACCGCGACAGATTGTACGCGCCCGGCGGAAAGCCCGCGGGCAATCTTGGCCCACAATAGCGGCGAGAGCATAAAGCCCACTACGCGGTCCAAGAAGCGGCGTGCCTGCTGGGCTTCAACCCGGGGGATGTTCAAGACACCGGGGGCTTTAAACGCATCCTGAATGGCGTTTTTAGTAATTTCGTTGAACACCACGCGCTTGTAGCGGCTATCGTCGCCACCGATGGTTTCGCGAAGGTGCCAAGCAATCGCCTCCCCTTCACGATCCAAATCCGTAGCGAGATAAACAGCATCGGCCTTCTCAGCCAGTTTCTTTAACTCAGCAACTACTTTCTCTTTCCCCGGAAGCACTTCATAGCGCGCTTCCCAGCCGTTATCTGGGTCAATCCCCATGCGTCGAATGAGCTGGTCGTGAGCTTTGCGCTTTTTATACTCCGCCTTCTCTTCCGCCGACATCTTACGCGTTGCCGCGGCCTGGCGTGCACGCTCCTTTGGGTCGGAGGCTGCCTTACCTGAGCCGCTGGTCGGCAGGTCACGGATATGACCTACGCTCGACTTTACGATGAAATCGTTGCCGAGATATTTATTAATCGTCTTCGCTTTCGCTGGCGATTCGACGATGACCAGTGACTTGCCCATAGTGCTCCACTTTTCTATTGCCCAGGCGCTATCGCCCATGCTTTGAATACGTTGCCGCCTCAATGTGTGCTTGGCGACCATGAGAAAAATGCGCCTACCCTACCCCAGCCCTTGATTAAGCGCTAGTAGCAACCGCCTCTTAAGGAGCTAAGCGAACACTAACAACAACGCATTGGCGGCGCGGTGCGTTTTACGATGCTTTTTTGGATCAGGGTAGCTAGACACTAGACTGCCGCTCGGAACTCGGCAACCCAAATAGCCGCCTATCAATGCAAAAGCCCCCGCTAAAAAGCGGGGGCGAAGGCGTCTTAGCAACTTTATCTAACGCTTACGGGGCGAGCTTCTGCGCTGCCCAGCCGGCCGGGTGGCTGGCTTTTTCTTTGGCGCCTCTACCGATGATTCTTGGGCCTTTTCAGCCGTTACCGTGTTACTCGCTTCGGCTGCTATTTCCGCTGTAGCCACAGCGGAGTCAGGTGTGGGCGCTGTTTCAGGGGCTGGTGCCGCCAAGGCACCCGGACGCGCTTTATCAAACAACGCTTTTACTTGGTCAAACCGGTTAGCCGCATGTTCAGTTAACTCACCGCTAGCGGCAAAGACATGCTCTAAGTGGCTAATATAGTTATCTATCTCTTCACCGGTTTGACCTTTTAATAGCTCCGGCAACGTATTAAGCGCCTGCTCACGATCAAGCTTCAAAATAAAGAACTGCTCGCGCACTAGGCGCTTAAATTCGCTCAAGGAGGTGCTGGGTTCAAGCTCCGCCCGAGAGGCGCGTAGGCGCTTAAAGTTACGCTCATCGGTGGCCGGTGCGCCACCTAGCACATAGATCACTGAACGCATCACGGCTTCATGAGGGCCACCCTGAGCAATTTTATGACGCAGCTCATTTTGGCGGTTTTCAATAAAGCGGCGGTGCTCAGGCTCTGCGCCAGGACGGCGGCGATGTACATGGGCATCCCCGTACAAGCCAACAGCGGCCTGGAGCAGCGGTTGACCATAAATATCCATAAACAGGCGCTCGGTTGAGCTATCGCGCAGGTCACGCCACGCATTCAGACTCACTACAATTTGATCAGATGCCATGAGCTCTAGCGCTTTAAATATGTTGTCCTGCTCCACCGGCTGACGATGGCGGCGCACGTAGTCGGCCATAACCGGTAGCGGCACCGTCAGCGGGTTACGGTCTGACATGAGCTTGTAGCCCAGGCGAATGGGGTGCATACGCCGTATCCAGCGCGCCGCCTCGGGTGTCATGATGGACTGTATCCACGGCTGCACGTAGAGACGATAAAACCCCAGGTTAATTTCAGAGATGCGGGCAACGGTGGCGAAGCGACGATCATCCTCCGGCTGATGCATCACGTCACGATCAAGCTCCTCGAAGTTGCGCGGCGCAAATTCCAGCAGATAGTCACGCTCAATCAGCTCGGCGTCTGTGTGTTCGTCGGCATGAGAAATCGTCGTTTCGTACAGCCCTGGCGGCATCACATCGATGTAGTCCATGTTGGCCGTAAATTCGGAGTGCTCTTTGCGGGAAACACTGCCAGATACGAAGATTCCCAGGTGCCCAGTGGTATCATGCAAGCAGTAAATAATCGTCTGCTCATTCGCAATGATATCCTCTTCGCCCGCGTACAGATCACGAATCCACCCCAGGGCCTGAGGCGGTGGCGTAATATCGTCCCCCCGTGAGCAAAACACCACCACAGGCGAGCGTACATTACGCAGATCAATACGCCGTCCATCGCGGGTAACCAGTTGCGCCGTAGAAAGGCGATTGCCGACAAATAAGTTATCGACAATGTACTGGATCTCATTACCGCCCAGCACCACATGACCACCCCACCAGCGCTCAAACTCTAAATAGCGTTTGGACTCGGTATCAATATTGGCATACAGGTGGTACTGCTTTTTCCAGTAGGTATTAGCCGGGTTGAGGCGCTCAAAGTTCTGAACCAGCCACGCCCCATCAAATAGGCCGTTGCCGATATCACTGGTCAACGCAGTAATCCAACTTCCCCCTGTCATACCGCCGGTATAACGCATGGGTGCCTTGCCATGCTCGCCAGCCCAATAAGAGAGCGGTGCACCAGCGATTAAGATTGGCCCAAATACTTCAGGCTCAAGGGCGGCGGCCATCATGATTTGCCAGCCCGCTTGGCAGTTACCAACCACCATCGGTTTTTCAGTGGTTTCCGGGTGTAGCGCAATCACGTGGCGCAAAAAGGCCACTTCCGACTCCACCACATCTTCCACCGTTTGGCCTGGCTCAGGGAAAGGTAAAAAGCCGATAAAATAGCAGGGATGGCCCGCTTTTAGCGCGACACCGAGTTCGCTATCAGGCTTAAAACCGCCGATACCAGGGCCATGGCCTGCACGCGGGTCAATAACAACAAAGGGACGTTTTTGTGGGTCAATCTGGATATTCTTAGGCGGCAATACCCGCAGTAACTCATAGTTAGTCGGATTAGGCAGCGTACGGCCATCCACTAACACCTCGGTTTCAAAGCCGAGCACATTGGGCTTCGTTTGCTCCATGTGTTCGAGATACTGGTTGCCGCGCTCGCGCATGACATCCCAATAAAGGATGTTGCGCTCTACACTGTCACGCCAGTAGCTAACCGCGGCACGACCAAACCCAAAAGGGTCCATCATGCTAGCGAGAGCTTCACCGCCCGGTAACGCCGCGGAATCATTCGATGAGCCAAACCAAGGAGCAGCAAGCGCATTGGTGGTAAGCAAAGGATTAGCGAGAAAGTTCATATATTCTCCCATTGGGTTGATGCATGGCACCAATCCCGAAGCAATGATGCTGCAATGCAATATAGTTTAGGCCACTCCTTGCCTAACGTCGATGACTCCCCCCTTTTTTCCAACGACCGTCTTATTGATCGAAACGTACACCGTTTATATACCGCCAAGCTTTCAAGGCGGTAGCCCTAAATCAGTGATAGCATTTCGACGCTGAGGCCAAGCCCTATATAACAGGCCTTATACAGTGCGCTTTTTTACCGAGGAAGTTTACCCTGAGGTGGTTATGTCATCCCCCACGCTGCTCAACCGCTTAACGTTTCGACAGCTACAAGTGTTTCAGGCAGTGCATCAACAACGCTCCTATTCACGGGCCGCCGAGCAGCTCGGCCTGACACAACCAGCCGTGAGCGCGCAGATTCGACAGCTTGAGCAAGCGTTGGGACAGCCTCTCTTTAAGTATGCGGGGAAAACTCTCCACGTACTGCCAACGGCCGATACACTGGCCCTCTCTACGCGAGAAATCTTTGGTCAGCTGTCGCGGCTGCAAATGAGCCTTTCAGACATTAACGGCAAAATCAGCGGCAAGCTGAACGTCGCTGCCGTCTCCTCCGCGCAGTATGTCGTGCCCTATGTGCTGGCTAAATTTCGCGCACGATACCCGGATGTTCAGTTGCGTTTAAAGGTGTGTAACCGCAGCCAAGCACTTGAGCGGCTGGCCGAACAACAAGACGACGTGGTGATCATGGCCATGGTGCCAGAAGACGACGGCTTGGTGGTTATGCCAATTCTTGAAAACGAGCTTGTGGCGGTAGTGTGGCCAGAACATCCTCTGCTAAGTATGCCCAATCCAACGCTGACGGATTTCGCACGCCATTTCGTACTAATGCGTGAGCCTGGTTCGGGGGTTCGCAGCGCCTTTGAGCAGCTTGCCGTGGATCAAGAAGTGGGGCTTCCGCACCGTATCGAGCTGGGCACCAATGAAGCCATCAAACAAGGGGTAATGGTACATTTGGGCGTTGCCGTACTGCCTCGTTTGGCGGTACAGCGCGAGTTGGAACAGGGCCTGCTCGCCACCCTGTCTCTGCCCAATTTTCCCATTCGCCGCGCTTGGTGCACGGTATACCGCCGAGACCACTTTCCCACTCCGGTAGCAGAGCTCTTCCTGCGTTTTGTGCGTGAGCATCTGAGCGAGTTCCAGCGCCACTTCCAAGCGACTGGCAGCCCGCTTCCTAGCCATGGAGTTTCCTGCTTACCCGCCCTGTCACTGGAATAGGATCACTAGCGGTTCTACGGTGTCTTGTTGATTGCCAAATATGTTACATTATTTACAACCTACGTATCAGTTAGCGTTACTCAGGGCATGGTAAACAGTTGCATCGCGGCCACATTTTGCACGTATATTTTTCGTGATGCGTCGCTCGGATTTTCTGCTTACCAGCCGCACAGTAGAGAGGCTCTCTCCTATGAGCAACACCCCTTCCCAGCGCGTGCCCAGCGGCGAAAAATTCCGTAACGAACATGGCATGACGGTGATTAAAGATGGCATGAAGCAGCGCAAAGCGCAGGCAGATGCCCCTTCACTTGAGCGCAAGCCAAAGTGGCTGCGCGCGCAAATTCCCGGCGGCGAGCGTTTTGAGGCCGTTAAGAAAAACGTGGCGACGCACCGGCTCAGCACCGTTTGCGCTGAATCCCATTGTCCTAACATGGGTGAATGCTGGAGCAATGGTACCGCCACCATTATGTTGATGGGCTCAGTATGTACCCGCGCTTGCCGCTTCTGTGCGGTTGATACTGGCAACCCTAAAGGTTGGCTGGATCACGAAGAGCCGGAAAATACCGCCAAATCCGTCGAGCTAATGGGTCTTCGCTATATCGTGCTGACCTCAGTAGACCGTGACGATCTAGACGATGGTGGCGCCACCCACTACGCCAACTGTATTCGCGCCATTAAAGCGCGCACGCCGGAGGTGGTTGTTGAGGCGTTAACGCCTGATTTTGATGGCGATAAAGCCGCTATTGAGCGCGTGGTCGATTCAGGGCTTGAGGTGTTTGCGCAAAACGTTGAGACCGTTGAGCGGCTGACCAGCAAAGTGCGCGACCCTCGCGCTGGCTACCGCAAAACGCTCGACGTATTGGCCCACGCCAAGCAGTATCGCCCCGACATCATCACCAAAACCAGCTTGATGCTGGGGCTGGGAGAAACGGACGAAGAGATCCTGCAAACCTTCGACGATTTGCGTGAGATTGGTGTCGATATCGTGACGTTAGGCCAATACCTGCGCCCAACCAAAAACCACTTGGCCGTGGAGCGCTGGGTAAGCCCAGAAGAGTTCGAGCGCTATCGCGTACTAGGCCTTGAGAAAGGCTTTATGGAAGTGCCATCCGGCCCGCTGGTACGCTCTAGCTACCGGGCAGACCGCGTGTTCGAAAAGAACAACTTGGGTCTTGCCGCTCCTGCGGCCATTCCAGGTCAAGAGCCGGACAGCAACCGCATCCCCGCCTTCAACGTCGGCTAACTCGCCGCGGACTGCCTGCATACAGCGCTCTGCAGGCAGTCTTCGTTACTCAGGCACCACCAAGGTGCGCTTCAGTCGCGCGGCCAACGCCTGCGCAAGCCGTTCGCCAACGTCTTTACCATTAGTCCCGTCTTGTCCATGAGAGAGATCGACCAAATCGGCAAGACGAGTGACCTGCATACCCGCGTAGCCACAAGGATTGATACGCGCAAACGGCGACAGGTCGCCGTCGACGTTCAGCGCGACGCCATGGTAGCTGGCCCCACGACGAATACGCAGGCCGAGCGAGGCGATTTTGGCCTCCCCCATGGCCGTTTCTACGTAAACCCCCGGCGCATCGGGCTTGGCCCAGCCGCGCACTCCATACGCGTCTAGCACGTCGATCACGGCATTTTCGAGCGCCGTGACCAAGTCGCGCACGCCGATCTTGCCCCGACGCACGTCCAGCAGCGGATAGAGTACCACCTGCCCCGGCCCGTGATAGGTAACCTGTCCGCCCCGGTCGGTATTGACCACGGGAATATCGCCCGGCATCAACAGGTGTTCTGGCTTGCCCGCCTGCCCTTGGGTAAATACAGGCTCATGCTCGACCAGCCAAAATTGATCCACCGTGTTTTCATCGCGCGTGTCGGTAAGCTCACGCATGGCTTCCCATACTGGTAGATAGGGGCGATAGCCGAGGCGGTGCAGAGCAATCGGGGCGTCGTCGCTCATGGTCATACCACCATGTGCACGCGGCCAGTGGCCTTCAGCTCGTTGAACAGTTGGCTCAACTGCTGCTCCCCTGTGGCCACGATGGTGACTCGAACGGACTGGAAACGACCATTGCGACTATCCACGACTTCCAACGTGGTCTCATCGAAGTCAGGCGCGTGACGCACGATGACTTGACACACGGTGGCTGGAAAATCGTCAGCCGCATCGCCCACGACCTTTAACGGGTAATCGCACGGGAAGGTAATTTTGGGTGGCTCTTTCGCCACGGGCTGGCGTAAATCACGCAGCCCTTGCTTGGCACCTTTTTTCATAACTCGCCTTTACATTAAGTGAATCGTTGGGCTAATCCCAATAAATAAGGCCCAACCTCTCACAATACAAGGCGTATGTGAGAAGCTGGGCCCAACACTGGCCGTTTAGCTGGTGAAATTACTAATCAAGTTGCTGAAGAAACGCTGCACTTGATCGAACAGGCGCTTGAACAGCCCACCCTCTTCGATGTTTTCCAGCGCGACGAGCTGGCGCTCCCCCACCATCTCTTCGCCTAGATAGACTTCCAGCGTACCAACGTCATCACCTACTGCCACAGGTGCTTGAATGTCAGCATCCAAATTTAGACGGGCGCGGAGCTCTTCATTGCGATTGCGGGGCAGCGTCATGAAAACTTCTTCATCCACCCCCACACGTAGCTCGTTGATGTCCCCGCCCCACACGCGCGGCGTTGCCAGCACGGCGCCGCGCTCATAGAGCTTCATGGTTTCATAGAAACGGAAGCCATAGCTCAGAAGCTTTTGCGATTCCTGGGCACGCGCCTCTTCGGAACTGGTGCCCATCACCACGGAGATCAGACGCATGCCATCACGCTGCGCCGAAGCGACCAGGCAGTAACCTGCTTCGGTGGTCCAGCCGGTTTTCAGGCCGTCTACGGTCGGGTCGCGCCACAACAGGCGGTTACGGTTCGGCTGATCGATGCCCGCAAACGAGAAGTTACGCTGTGAATAGATGGCGTAGTGCTCGGGATAGTCGTTGATAATGTAACGAGACAAACGCGCCATATCATGGGCGGTCGAGTAGTGATTCTCATGGGGCAAGCCAGTGGCATTCATGAAGTGGGTATCGTTCATGCCCAAACGCGTGGCGTGCTGATTCATTAGGTCGGCAAACGGCGCTTCACCGCCCGCCAGATGTTCTGCCATGGCCACGCTGGCATCGTTACCCGAGACGATGATGATGCCATGAAGCAGATTATCCACCGAAACACGATCGCCCACTTCGATGAACATCTTCGAGCCGCCGGTACGCCAAGCGTTTTCGCTGATATTGACCATATCGGTCAGGTTGATGGTGCCACGATCCAGCTCACGTTCGACCAGGTACGCGGTCATCAGTTTGGTCAAACTTGCAGGCGGCAAACGCTCATCGGCATTGTGCTCTGCAAGAATGCGACCACTGTTGGCGTCCATCAAAATCCACGAACTCGCGGCAAGCTGCGGTGGTGCAGGGATGATCGTTTGGGGTTGAGGGATCACCTGAGCCATCGCCGGGGCGACGACGGCCGTCATCGCTGCGAAGAGGCAGAGCTTGGCGGTACGGCGGATTGACATCATTACATTCATCACATACTTCTCACTGACAAAGAAAAATGGCGGCGCATGATACGCCACTTGGGCACATGTAGAGAGCGATTATCTCACGACAAATACTTGAGGAAAGCCTGCGCGACGAAGTTCTTCACGAGCCTGTGTCTCTTGACTGGGACTGACGGGGCCGACCTGAACGCGGTGAACGTCGGTCTCACTTTGCACTCGAACGCCGCGGGGTAACTCATCCGACAGCCGCTGCTGTAGCTGCTGCGCTCCTTCGGCACTCCCCAGCGCAGCCACCTGCAAATAGACGGCATGACCACTGCTCGGCTCGGCTGACGCTGCCCTAACAGGCCGAGTCTCAGAAACAGGTGTGGAAGCCGCAGCGGCGGGGGCCGCCGATGTGGCTTGGGGGGACGAAACGCTGCCCCCTCGACCACGCTCGGCTAACCACTGAGCAGGGTCGATCGCCTCGACGCGCACGGGCCCGGTTCCGTTTTCGAGAATCCCCAAGCGTGCTGCCGCCGCATAAGAGAGGTCGATTTCACGATCGCTATGGAACGGGCCGCGGTCATTGACGCGAACGATCACCGAGCGTCCGTTGTTCAAACTGGTGACCCTGGCAAAGGTGGGCAGCGGGAGCGAGCGGTGAGCTGCCGACATTTTGTACATGTCGTAAATCTCACCGTTGGACGTGGCGTAGCCGTGGAATTTTTCACCATACCAAGACGCCGTACCCTGGCGCGCATAGCCGCGTGAGTCGGGCAGCACGTGATAGGTTTCGCCCCACACTTCATAGGTGGAACGGTTGCCCGCCCGGGAAGGCGCTTCGATTCGCGGCTCGGCATCGGGTACGGTGCTGACATCCGGCGGCGCAACCGGGTAAGCATCGCCAGTCATCGCATAGCGCTCGCCACTGGCAGCCGCCGGAGCAGCAGGCGCGGAGCTTGAAGCACCTACCTCTCCGCCTGCACGCTGCGGCGCTTGGCTGGCACACCCGCTCACCAAGGCAGCTAACAGCAGCGAGCCGCTTAGGTAGCGCATATTGATTCGCAGTTTAGTCATGCTCAGCCTCAGCTTGCTGCTTGATAGCCTCTGCCAGTTCGGCGACTGCCATGGCGTAGAGGTGGCTATGGTTATAGCGGGTAATCACATAGAAATTGTACTCACCCAGCCGGTAGCTTTCCTGGCCATCGGCATACTCCAGCACCAGTGGCACCACTGGCGTATCGGGCGTTAAGGAAGTTTCCGTCACCACACCCTGCTCAGCGGCTTCGGCAGCCGTCGTGCTTGGGCGCACCGTCTGATTGAAGCTCAGCGCTTCAGGGAGCTCTTCAGGGCCTTCGGCTTCATGGTAAATCGCGCCGCCTCGTTGCCAACCATGCTCGGCGAAGTAATTGGCAACGCTACCAATCGCATCGACTGGGTTATTCCACAAATCGCGCTTCGCGTCACCGTCAAAATCGACGGCGTACGCTTGATAGCTGGTAGGTATGAATTGAGGGTAGCCCATGGCCCCTGCATAGGAGCCGTAGAGCGACTCGGGTGCCACCTCTTGCTGATAGGCGATGGTCAAAAAGGCCGCTAGCTCGCCGCGAAAGAAATCGCCGCGTACCGGGTGGTGAAATGCCAGCGTGGCGAGAGAGTCCAACACTTTATGACGCCCTTTGTGGCGACCGTAGTAGGTCTCTACACCCATGATGGCGGTAATCACTTCCGGCGGCACGCCGTATTCCGACTCGGCACGCGCCAGCGCATCGGCATGGGCCTTCATGAACGCAACCCCTTCGTCGATACGCTGCTCGGTTAGAAAAATATCGCGATACTCGAACCAGCGCAGCCGACGCTCGGCCGCGCCTGCCATGGCATCCAACACTTCCTGTCGATAGCTTGCCTGAGCCAGCGCTTGCTCCAGCCACGCATTTGGCACGCCCTGCTCGGCCAGCTCGTCAGCCAGTTGCTGGGTTTGCGGATTATGCTGCGGATCGAAACTGACCGTTTCCTCAGCGACGACCGCTGGGGCCGAACACGCTACTAGCATGGCAATGGCATAGCCACTCGCTTGACTTCGCGCCCTGTTCATTTGCTCACCACTCCTGTGAATTCATACTGCCACGACCTTGACCGTCAGCGTGGCAGTAACCGCCGATGGGCGTGTATGGACATGAGAATACCGAACCCCGCTAACAAGGTCACGCTAGAGGTGCCGCCATAACTGACCAGTGGCAGCGGCACGCCCACCACCGGCAAAATGCCGCTCACCATACCCACATTGACAAATACATAGATAAAAAACGTCAAGATAATACTGCCCGCAAACAGCCGCCCAAAGGTATCCTGGGATGACGATGCCAGCCATAAGCCGCGGCCTACAATCATGATATATAGTGTTAGCAGCAAGAGCATACCCACCAGGCCGAACTCCTCACCAAGTACAGCAATAATAAAGTCGGTATGTCGCTCTGGCAGGAACTCAAGCTGAGACTGCGTTCCTTCCAACCACCCCTTTCCCCACAGCCCGCCGCTGCCAATAGCCGTGGTGGATTGAATAATGTTCCACCCTGAGCCCAACGGGTCGCTATCAGGGTCTAAAAATGTCAGTACCCGCTGGCGCTGGTAGTTGTGCATGTTCATCCATAGTACCGGCAGGCCCGCCGCGCCCAGGGCCGCGACCAAGCCAATGAGCTTCCAAGAGAGCCCAGCCAGAAGCACCACAATCACCGCAGCACTAGCCACCAGCAGCGATGTCCCAAGGTCAGGCTGGATAGCCGTGAGCACCACGGGCACGCCGATAATCACCGCACACACCACAATATCACGCAGCCTAGGCGGCAACTGGCAGCGATTTAAGTAAGCGGCCACCATGAGCGGTACGGCTAACTTCATCATCTCAGAGGGCTGAAAACGGATAACCCCCGGAATTTCCAGCCAACGCTTGGCGCCCATACCTACATCGCCGACAACTTCAACCGCCAACAGCATCGCTAGCCCAGCACCGTAAGCCAGCGGGGCCCAGCGTAAAAAAGTTGAAGGGGAAAATTGTGCAATAATCACCATGCCAGAAAGCGCAATACCAAAGCGTATGGCTTGGGCAATCACGGTGTCGATACGCTGCCCGGAAGCGCTGTAAAGCACCACCAAACCGCCACCCATCAACACCAACAGCATCCCTAGCAGCCAAGGGTCGAGGTGGATACGCTCCCAAATACTTTTGCGACGGGCAATACCGCTATCAGGCGGGCGTACCGGATAACGGCGCAGCGAGCGGGTAATCAGTTGCCAAGGCATCGCTAGTTACCCTCCACGTTGGCGGTATCTTCCTCTAACACCTCTTTGACTTCCTCGGCCTCGGGGGCCTCATCTTCGAGCAGCCAAGCATCCGTCATCGCCCGCGCCAAATGCGCGGCATGAGTGCTGCCACCCCCCGCGTTTTCAACGATGACCGATACCGCAATTTTCGGTTCTTCAATGGGCGCAAAAGCCATAAAGAGCGCGTGGTCTCGTAGCCGCTCCTCTAACTCCTCCGCATTGTAACGCTGATCCTGGCCGAGCGAGAACACCTGGGCCGTGCCTGACTTGCCCCCCATGCGATACTCGAGCCCTACCCCAGTTCGACGCGCCGTACCCTCGCTGCCACTGAGCACTTTTTCCATACCGCTATATACCCGATCCCACCAGTTATCGTTGGCCAGCTGAATATCGGGGAGCGTATCGGGTAGTTCTGCGGGCACTGGCTCTTCACCAATACGCAGGGCAAGGCGAGGCTTCACCCAGTGCCCACGGTTTGCCAACGCGGCAGTGGCGCTGGCCAATTGCAGAGGTGTGACCTGCCAGTAGCCTTGGCCAATCCCCACCGATAGCGTTTCACCGGGGTACCAGGGCTGGTTGAAACGTGCTCGCTTCCAGTCTCGGGAGGGCATGAGTCCAGTGCTTTCCCCCTGCACATCGTGGGCAACGCGCTGGCCAAAACCAAAGTTGCTCATACGCTCATGGAGCTTATCAATGCCGAGGTCATGAGCCAGCGTGTAGTAGTAGGTGTTGTTGGAGACCGCTATCGAGCGCTCCATATCGACACGGCCATGCCCCCAGCGCAGCCAGTTACGGTAGCGTCGGGAGTCGTTTGGTAGCTGATAAAAGCCGGGGTCATTAATGGTGCTGTCGGGGGTAATGACCCCTTCCACCAAACCTGCCAGGGCCAGAAACGGCTTGATGGTGGAGCCTGGCGGGTAGTGTCCTCGAATGGCACGGTTAAACAGTGGGAGGTCGATATCTTCCTGCAGTGCTCGATAAGAGGCTACGTCGATCCCGGTCACAAACTGGTTGCTATCAAACCCCGGGGTCGACACCATCGCCAGAATCTCACCAGTATTTGGCACAATAGCCACAATAGAGCCACGCCGACCATCCAAAAGCTCATAAGCCAGCATCTGCAGGGAACGGTCGAGAGTAAGCGTTAAGTTAGCGCCGGGCACCGGGTCAGTACGGCCAAGCTCGCGAAGCACGCGACCACGGGCGTTGGTCTCTACCTTGCGTAGGCCCGCCTCTCCATGTAGCTCGGTTTCGTAAAAACGCTCGACACCGGTCTTGCCAATAAAGTGCGTGCCCGCGTAGCGGCCTGGGTCTAAGTCCTGTAGCTCTTCGGCGTTAATACGTCCCACATACCCCAGCGCATGAGCCATGACTTCAGCATCGGGATAGTAGCGCAACAGCTGGGCTTCAACTTCAACACCAGGCAGCAGGTGGCGGTTAACGGCCAGTCGCGCAATCTGCTCTTCGCTTAAGTCACTCATCAGCAGTGCAGGTTGAAAAGGACGCTGACGCTGCCGCGAGCGCACCTGAAATGCCTCTATCTCTTCCTCAGGCAGCTCTAATAAATCGACGAGCAGGGCCAGAGTGTCGTCTAGATCATCGACGCGCTCACGCACCAGGGTAAGGTTGTAGGTAGGACGGTTTTCCGCCAGCAGCGCACCGTTACGATCATAGATAAGCCCGCGGTTAGGCGGCAGAGGCTCGACGCGTACCCGGTTCTTCTCGGAGCGCGTGCTGTATAAATCGTGTTGAACGATTTGCAAATAGCCAAGGCGGCCTACCAGCAAGCTCGTCAACACAATCACTACCAAGACAGCAAGCAGCGCCCTGACACGGAAAATACGCAGCTCTTGCTCAGGATTTTTTAGCGTGTCACGGCGCTGGGGCATGGCAACAGATGACTCTCAAATCAAACAATAAAAGCGGCGGCCCCAGTGGGGAATAAATGCAACATAACGGCTAGTGATTAACTCTGTGTTGCTCACTAGCGGTGATAGGGGTGGCCCACTAGCAGTGTCCAGGCGCGATAAAGCTGCTCTGCCAACATAATTCGCACGAGTGGGTGAGGTAGCGTTAGCGGCGAAAGTGACCAAGCTTTATCAGCCATAGCGGAAAGCGCAGGCTCTAAGCCGTCCGGGCCACCCACCAACAGCACCACATCACGCCCTTCCATGCGCCAGCCATCCGCTTCCTGCGCCAACTGTTCGGTGGTCCAGGGTTTGCCCTTTACCTCCAGCGCCACCACGATTTCATCGCCACGCAGCTTTTCACGAATTCGCTGCGCTTCTTGCGCGCGGGCTTTAGCGATATCGGCATTTTTGCCACGCTGGCCGAGCGGTATTTCTTCAATTTCCAGCGTGAAATCCCGAGGGAGCCGCTTGCGGTAGGTCTCAACGCCTTGTTCCACCCATGCAGGCATTTTTGTACCCACCGCTAACAGCCGAATCCTCATGACATCGTGGCTCGCTCTTCAAACTGCTTCAGCGATTCACTAATCGCGCCAGCGTCGCTAGGCAGATCTGCCCAAAGGCGCTCCAGGTCATACAGCGCACGGGCTTCTGGAAGCATAATGTGAACCACCACATCGCCCAGGTCGACCAGCACCCAGTCGGCATTATCGCCACCTTCAACACCGCGAGGGTGAAGGCCGGATGCCTTGGCTTTTTCGACAACGTTCTGGGCCAGTGCGGCCACGTGGCGGGTAGAAGTACCACTGGCAATCAGCATCAGATCGGTAACTTCGGTTAATTTCGCAACGTCGAGTTGAGTAATATCGCGTGCTTTAAGCTCTTCTAGCGAGTCAATCGCTAGGTTTTTCAGTGTATCGATGTGCATGACTCCTGAAGGCAACCCCTTGTGGTGGTATCGAGTGGTGGTATCGAGTGTCGTTACTAACGTCGGTATTTCGAGTGGCATCAGCCTGTAAGCGGGCCATTGTAACGGCTTCTTTCACGACTGCCAGCGCTATTCATCGGACTGATAAAGCCCTTGATAAAAAATAGCCTGTTCTACCGCTTCTGGTAGTAAGTAGCTCACGCTTTTACCCGCCTGCAGCCGCTCCCGAATATAAGTGGCAGATATCGCCATTAAAGACGGCAGCTCAAGCATCAACATTCCGCCTCTCGTGCGCTGCATTAATACATCGACACTATCGACTTCTCGATTGCCGACCAGTTCCTTCAATGCTGAGGGCCAAGAAGATTGATAACCTGGGCGGGCAATGACCACTAGGTGGGCCAACTCGAAAAGCTGCTCTGCACGGTCCCACTTCGCCAAACGTAAAAAGGCATCGAAGCCGATCACCATGACTAACGGTACATCGTCACCATACTGCTGGCGGAGTTCCGCCAGCGTATCCACGCTGTATGAGGGGCCGTCGCGCTGAAGCTCTCGATCATCCGCTAACAGCCCTGGCGTATCGCCAATGCCCGCTTTTAAGAGGGCTAAGCGCTGGGCAGCCGACACCTGCGGTGTATCTCGCAGGGGCGGCTGCGGCGCGGGCACCATATGCAGCGTATTGAGGCCTAACACCTCGCGCACTTCTACAGCACTGCGCAGATGGCCGTTGTGAATGGGGTCAAATGTCCCCCCGAGCATACCTACCCGCATTGGCCCGGCGATGCTGGGCGTGTCACTCATTGTCTAACCTGGCCGTCACCCAATACGATATATTTTTGAGTCGTTAAGCCTTCAAGCCCCACCGGACCACGGGCGTGAAGCTTATCAGTGGAGATACCGATTTCTGCCCCTAACCCATACTCAAAGCCATCCGCAAAACGGGTAGAGGCATTCACTACCACTGAGCTTGAGTCCACTTCGGCCATAAAACGCCGCGCCAGCGAGTAGTCTTGAGTCACAATCGCGTCGGTATGGTGCGAGCCGTAGCGCTCAATATGCTCAATCGCCTCTTCCATTCCATCGACCACTTTAATGGCGAGGATCGGCGCCAAATACTCCGCATGCCAATCGTCCTCTGTAGCCAAAGTGGCTTGGGGAAGTAACGCGCGCGTGCGCTCACAGCCACGCAGCTCTAGCTGATGTTCTGCATAGGCCCGGGCCAGCTCCGGCAGCAAAATATCGGCAACGGGAGCATCCACCAGCAGCGTCTCCATGGTGTTGCAGGTGCCATAGCGGTGCGTTTTGGCATTAACGGCAATCGCCAGCGCTTTAGCGGGATCGGCGGTGGTATCAATATAGACGTGGCATACGCCGTCCAAATGTTTGATAACCGGTACTTTAGCTTCGCGGGAAATGCGCTCAATCAGCGACTTACCGCCGCGAGGAATAATCACATCAATATAGGCAGGCATACTGATCATTTCACCTACGGCCGCACGGTCGGTAGTGGCCACTACCTGCACACTGCCCGCTGGCAGGCCCGCATCGGCTAGCCCTGCCTGAAGGCAGCGGCTAAGCGCTGCATTAGAGGCGCTGGCTTCGGAGCCACCGCGTAGCACGCAAGCGTTGCCCGATTTAAGACACAGGCTGGCCGCTTCGATCGTTACATTGGGGCGTGACTCATAAATAATGCCGATAACTCCCAACGGAACGCGCATTTTGCCAACCTGAATGCCGCTGGGGCGGTAGCTCATGCCGTCAATCTCACCCACCGGATCGGGTAGCGCTGCCACTTGGCGAAGACCTTCAATCATCGCGTCAATGCGCTGGTCATTCAGGGCCAGCCGGTCTAGCAGTGCATTGTCTAGCCCATTGTCACGCCCACGCTGCATGTCCTCGGCATTGGCCTGCAGAATATCACTGCGTGCCGCCGCCACACGTTGCGCCATTGCCTCAAGCGCTTGATTCTTAATGTGGGTATTGGCACGTCGCAATGCGCTTGCCGCTGCCCGAGCGCCCTGCCCCAGGGCCTGCATATACGCGGG
The DNA here is from genome assembly GCF_024124725.1 of Halomonas sp. Ps84H-12. Lineage (NCBI taxonomy): Bacteria > Pseudomonadati > Pseudomonadota > Gammaproteobacteria > Oceanospirillales > Halomonadaceae > Halomonas > Halomonas sp. Ps84H-12. The sequence goes on from NZ_JAMXSJ010000003.1 coordinate 162,805, forward strand.
CACATCCCCGGCAGCCAAATGGTGTTGGGCGTCTTCTTGGAATGCATCAGAACCGCGCATACTATCTCCCTGTGTTGTGGTCAGCGTTGCTAAGTGAAGTGGGCTTATATTACGCCATTTGGGCATTATACTGAGTGATTCAAAGGACTAGGCCAAGCAATGCATTATGCGACTGCTAAATAGGCCAACCGCTATCAGGTAAATAGTAAGCCACCATGCAAAGCAAATACAAAATCAGCCTGCTAAGAGCCAGTCTACTCGCCGCTGCCGTGGCGCTGGCTTTATGGACGCCCATGGCACCGCCAGCAGCTGCCCTGTTACTCTGGCTGTCGGTTGGTTGGCTCTTTATTACGGCGCTGGTACTGGATTTTAGCCATCGCCGCTCTCCTGGGCTGTCCTGGCAGATGCTCGCTGGAACGCTACTACTAGGGTTAATTGCCGCCGCACCTGAGCGGCATGCGCTGCTTATTTGGGCATGGGGAGCAGTGTTTATGCTGCCTCAACATCGCTGGGCCGCCATTTTTAATGCATGCGCGGCCATGCTTAGCTGCTTACTACTCGCTCCCGTGGTGAGCCTACCGGAGTGGCTCCTAATGGTTTTATCGCTGGCAACACTCAGCGTACTGGCCCTTTCACGCACTCACCAGTTAATTAATATGAATGGCGATATACGCCAACGCCTAAGGCTAGTACCAGGAGCAAACCTATGGGCAGGCGAGCAGCTCTTACGCGATTTACTGCGAGAACAAACCCGCTCAGAGCGGGAAGCTATCCATGCCGAAGTGTTAGTCATTCAAGTAAAGCGGCACCAACTTTGGCCAGTCGCCCAAACACTCTGCGAGTTGACTTATAAGTTTGAAAACGTCTATCGACTGAATGGCACGACACTCGCCACCCTTATATTATCGAGAACGCCCAAAGAGGCCGCTAAACGGCGCGAGCTCCTATGTGCTGTTCTACCCGACAGCGCCGCCATTTATCACCAGCCCCTAATGGAGATCGAGCTGGCGTCACTCTCAATCGAAGCCCTAAGCCGCTACCCGAAACGTCAGCTAAGTGAGGCCGCATGAGAGTGCAGCCACTGCCCAAGCGACTAATGACTGCGGCCTATAGCGCCAGTATGTTCATCATGGTGGGCTACATGATGTGGCTGTACGCGATGGGCAGCTACCGCGAACTGCTAATACCGCTATTTTTGGCAATGCTGTTATTGGTCAGTTTGCTGATGCATTTAGGCCAAGGGTTTCGCCCCTGCATACCGCGCATACTGTTATTGGCGAGCATCTATATTGTTGTGCTAACCGCCACCTATACACAGCCAAGCCCAGCGCCCCTATGGCTCGGCTTACCCATTGCAGCCACATTTTTACTGTTGCCGCTTTGGAGCGCGCTTAGTCTGAATATGGTTTGCCTTTCCGCCTGGTGGTGGCTAGCACCTTTTGAGACGACTGCTTTTTCACTTAGTCATGTGGCGTTGACGCTACTGCTCGCCCTTCCCCCATGGGAACATGCACGCCGTCGGGCGCTACTGCGGGCCACAGACCCAAACGATAGCGACTGTGATGCTTACCATATTGATACGCTGAAAGAGCGGCTCAATAATGAATTTCAACGGGCAGCAATGCTCAATAAGCGCTTGGCAGTCCTAGTGCTTCACTTACCACAGTTGGATATGGCAGAAGAGCAGTTTGGTCACCGTGCGCAAACCGCCTTATTGGGTGCCCTGTGCAGCGAGGTCAATAGCCGTTGCCGTGATCACGATATTCTGGGTCGCGCTGGCAATGCGACATTCTGGCTGGTCCTACCCGATACCAGTGAAAGTGGTGCCTTGCTTGTTAGGGAGCGCTTACAGAGAGCGCTTTCCCGTCGTGTGCTAGTGGAAACTGGGCAGCTAGAAGCGCGCATTACCACCTGCCTGCCTCTTCGCAAAGAGAGCTTCGAGCGATATGTACAGCGCCTGGAAGCGCGTGCCGAAGCTATTGCCAACGTGTAACCCATCTGCGGACGGAATCGCCCTTGTCTATCGCCGACACACTGTTATCTCTGTCGCTTTCACCTACGCTGCTGCTCCTACTGGTGCTAGGGATTGCCATGATGGAATCTCTAGCGCTGGTAGGCTTACTGGTGCCCGGCGTTGTGCTTATCACTGCCGCTGCCTCTATGGCAGGGCATCAAATGGTCGCGCTACCGTGGCTAATTGGCGCAGCCTTCGCAGGGGCTGTGTTAGGCGATGGGCTTAGCTACTTTTTAGGCCATCGCCACCGCGATACCGTGGTGACCCGTTGGCCGCTTTCGCTTCATCCCGAATGGCTAGGCCGAGGCGCCCGTTTTTTTGAGCGTTATGGTATCTACTCGGTGTTTATTGGGCGCTTTGTCGGACCCGTGCGCCCTATTATTCCGCTCATCGCGGGCATGATGCATATGCCAGCGCGCACCTTTCTCTTAGCCAACGTAATTTCTGCTGCTCTTTGGGCACCGGCATACGTTTTACCCGGCTACCTGCTGGGCCACACTTGGCAACAGCAGCTCAACCTGCCCGCCAATGTTGAAATGGCCGTGGTGATGATGGCCGTTAGCGTCGTGGCACTGGCCGTAATGTTCTCCTGGGGCCGCGCGCAAGTAGGTCACAAGGGGCGGGTGTACTTTGCAATTGCACGTATTGCTCGCCGAATACCCGCCATGCGCCGCCCGTGGCTCGCTATGAGTCGCAGTGGCGAGGTGCCTTTAGCCTCACTCTTTTTATGCATCATAGCGCTTACCGCAGCATCCGCCTGGACACTGATGGTCATGCAGCATCCAGGCCCTTTGCTGATTGACTTGCAGGCGCAGCGACTCTTCTCCTGGCTGGCAACTCCCTGGCTAACAGACGCCAGCCTGCTACTTGCCGAGGTGGGCGATAAAGCGGGGATTATTACACTCGTCGCCCCTTGGGCACTCTGGTTGCTGTTGGTCAAACGTATTGACCTACTTGCCCATGGGGCGCTAGCGCTGGGAGGTATTGGCGCACTCAACACATTAGGTAAAGCCGTATTTGCGCGGGCTAGGCCTGACACACCGGACTATTTAGTCGGGTCGTTTTCCTACCCAAGTGCACATACCTCCACATGGGTGGTAGTGGTGGGTATCACAGCAGCCTTTGTCGCGTCACAGATGCCGAGACAAAGGCGGATGTGGGTATATTGGCTTGCCATTGCCATCACGATCCCAATGGCACTTTCGCGTCTGATCATTGGTGTCCACTGGCTCAGCGACTTAATGGGTGGTGTGCTGCTTGGTCTGGTCGTCTGTGCGCTTGTTCAGCTTAATTGGCAACGGCGTTATCGCCCTCCTTTGCCATCTTTTCCCTGGATTGGGCTGCTGCTTGGGTCACTGCTACTCATCATTCTACGTGTTACTTTTTTCCCGCCCGTTTAAACATGGGGATTCATGCAGGGAGTGACTCGTTCAACCCAATGCCAGCCACATGCCTACGCCAATCATCAATGTGCCCGCGATGCGGTTAAGCAGCCTCACATTGCCGCTTTTACCTAGCAGCTTACGCAACGTTTTTCCGCCGGTGGCGTATACCAACATACTGGCAAACTCAATGGTGAGAATGACAGCAATTAGCATACTGAGCTGCGGCGCAAGCGGCCGACTGCCATCTAAAAACGGCGGCAGTAGCACCATAAAAAACGCCCACCCCTTTGGGTTGGCAACGGCCGTTACCAAACCTTGGGTGGCAAGCTGAAGACGCCCAGCGGCAGGGCCAGTATCCAGCTCACTAGGAATAGCCATACGGCCCCGTGAGCGCCACATCATGATGCCCAAATAGGCCAAATAGGCACCGCCCACCCACTTGAAGGCGATGAATAGTTCGGGCTGGCGCAGCATCAACGCAGCGACGCCCGCCCCCGCCGCCGCCGCCACGAAACCGACGCCGATCAGCTCCCCGACCATCATCCACAGCGTGCGTTTGACGCCTTGCGTCATGCCCAACACCATGGCCAGCGTCATGCACATGCCTGGTGTTAACGAGACGAAGAGAAACGTCGGTATGAAGACCGAGAGCGTCGCCCATGACATCATGACGAACCGTCCTTGTTTTGCGCATCGCGAGAGGTGGCCGCGGCGTCTTCGCCCCAGCGGGGCATCAGGCGGTGGGCAATACCCAACTGATTGAGTATGCGCGCAACAATAAAGTCGATCAGATCTTCCATGCTTTGAGGGCGGTGATAAAACCCTGGAGCGGCGGGCAAAATCACCACCCCCAGGCGGCTAAGCGCCAGCATGTGCTCTAAATGAATGGGAGAAAACGGGCTTTCGCGTGGCACCATCACCAACGTACGGCGCTCTTTAATGGCCACATCAGCGGCGCGCTCAATCAAGTTATTACTGGCGCCGGTAGCGACTGCCGAGAGCGTGCCCGTTGAACAGGGGCAAATTACCATGGCCGAAGGTGCACCAGACCCAGATGCCACGGGCGCCATCCAGTCTTCTCGACCAAAACAGCGAATTTGCCCTGGTTGGGCACCGCTTTTTTCTGTGAGCGCCTCTACCAATCGCTGCGGCTGGGCAGGGAGTGACACATCCGTTTCCGTGGCAATCACCATATGAGCCGCTTTGGAAATCATTACCCACACTTCATGCCCCGCCTCGACCAGCACATCGATCAAGCGAAGGCCATACTGAGCGCCTGAAGCACCTGTTAGCGCTACTGTTACCGGAGGTTTAAACTTTGTCACTTCGACTGCTCCCGCGCTGTTAATGCATCTAACAACCGCTCGTGCACTCCCTCAAAACCACCATTAGACATCACCACAATACGATCTAGAGGTGACGCTTGAGTGACCACTGCTTCTACTAGCGCATCAATATCGTTAAACAGCGCGGCACGCTCTCCTTGAGTCTCTACCAGCGATTCCATCGACCAAGCCACTCCCGCTGGCTGAAACCAGAACACCGCATCCGCATCGGCCACGCTGTCATTTAAGCGCTCCCGCAGGGCACCCAAACGCATGGTATTGGAGCGTGGTTCAATCACTGCCAGCAAACGCCCCTTGGTCGTGGCTGCGCGCAGACCTTGTAGCGTGGCGGCAATGGCCGTCGGATGATGGGCAAAATCATCGATCACCTGAATGCCATTGACCTCGCCCCTTACCTCTTGCCGACGGCGCGGTGTTTTAAATCGCGCCAGCGCGGCACACGCCCGTACCAAATTCACGCCACACAGTCGTGCTGCCGCTAGCGCTGCCAGTGCATTGCGCGCGTTGTGTTCGCCGGTTAACGCCCACTCCACCACGCCATCCTCTTCACCTTGCTCGCCTAAATACAAGACCTGAAAACGGCTAGCGTCGGCACGTTCTAAGCGCAGCTGCCACTGGCTGTTTGCATCAGCTCCAAAATAGGCCACCGGTGACCACGCCCCCATCTTCAACACTCGTTCCAGTGCGGGCTGCTGATCGGCTACTAATAAATGCCCTTGGCTGGGAACGATACGCACTAAATGGTGGAACTGGCGCTCGATAGCGGCGAGGTCAGGAAAAATATCAGCATGATCAAACTCAAGGTTATTGAGTACGGCAATCGTCGGGCGGTAGTGAACAAACTTGGAGCGCTTATCAAAAAAGGCCGTGTCATACTCATCGGCTTCTACTACAAAGGGGGCGTTTTCGTCGCCTAAGCGCGCCGAAACGCCAAAATTACGCGGTACGCCACCAATCAGAAAGCCAGGCTTTAGCCCAGCACTTTCTAATAGCCAAGCTAACAAGCTGGCAGTAGTGGTTTTGCCATGAGTGCCCGCCACAGCAATCACTTTGCGGCCAGGCAACACATAGTCTGCAAGCCACTGCGCCCCTGAGGTATAGCGCATGCCACTATTGAGCAGTGCCTCCACCTCCGGATTGCCCCGTGAGAGCGCATTACCCACGACCACCAAGTCGATTGAGCCTGAGAGATTGGCTGCTTGATAGCCTTCCATCAGGGTGATCCCAGCCTCAGCTAGCTGCGTACTCATCGGTGGATATACGTTGGCATCGGAGCCGCTTACTTCATGACCTAACTCCCGTGCGAGTAGTGCAAGGCTCCCCATAAAGGTGCCACAGATGCCAATAATATGCAGACGCATGGGCCAAGCGCTCCCTTCCTAACCATTTCAAACGATTGAACTTACTAAACACATCAATCAACGAGCGCTGAGATTAGCACGCCACGCGGTGTTGCTCATCTCGTTCCCCGCGCGACATGGCATTACAGGCTCAGAAAGTGACAATTCTGACGATTTATTGCAGGATGCGCGCACCTTTTCTTATTCGACATCCAACAACCCGTCCACTGCATACGCTGTAAAGCAGTGCAGTGAGAGGAGACAACCATGCGCATCTTAATTCGTTACTTCTTTCGGGGCGTTCGCGTCCTGCTAGCCCCCGTCATGCTGATCTCCGAGAAGCTATCCACGCCAAAAGCCGTAGAGCGCACCCCAGAAGAGCAGGCTCAGGTAGACGCCGCTTGCCAACAGCTTGCGCTCTACCAGTTCAGAACGTGCCCCTTCTGTATCAAAGTGCGTAAAGAGATTGCCCGGCTGGGGCTGAATATTGAGCTTCGCGATGCACAGCTAGACCCTGCACATAAGCAGGCCCTGCTGGAAGGTGGTGGTAAAGTAAAGGTTCCCTGCCTAAAAATTACCGATGACGCAGGTCAAGCCACCTGGCTATACGAATCGGATGAGATTAACCGCTGGCTTCACCGGCGTTTTGGCACGTAATTACGGCGACATACGCTGCCTAAAACTCGACCTTTTGCGCGGTAATATCGAAGTGCACGCTGAGCGGCACGCCCTCCGAAGCGCTGGGGGATGACTCCAGTGAACCGCCCCGGTTATTCCGGAGACCGGTTTGTTTGAGTCAGGCAGCTTCACCCGACTCTTCCAGTTGATGATAATACGTCCTTTCTCGTTCTGCTGGTGGAACGTTTCCGATGGGTTCCAGCAGTCGGCGGTTGTTGAACCAGTCAACCCACTCCAGCGTGGCATACTCAACGGCATCCAGTCCCCTCCATGGGCCACGATGATGGATCACCTCCGTTTTGAACAAGCCGATGATGGTTTCAGCCAGCGCATTGTCGTAGGAGTCGCCGGTGGTGCCGACTGAGGCATTGATACCCTCGTCAGCCATACGCTCGGTGTAGCGGATCGAGAGATATTGGCTTCCCCTATCACTATGGT